>JAJTBU010000061.1 GCA_021286735.1 bacterium | reverse complement strand
ATGCAGTACGCCATGCAGATATTCTTCGCCTTCATCATGCTCTCCATGATGTTCATCATCCTGCCCAGGGCCTCGGTCTCGGCGGACAGGATCGCCGAGGTGCTGGAAACGGTGCCCGCCGTGGCCGACCCCGCCGAGCCGCGCGCCTTCGGCGGCGATTTCGCGGGCACCGTGGAGTTCCGCGACGTCAGCTTCCGCTACCCCGGCGCCGCCGAGGACGTGCTGCACAGGATCAGCTTCACCGCGCGGCCCGGCCAGACCACGGCCATCATCGGCACGACGGGCTCGGGCAAGTCGACCCTCGTCAACCTCATCCCGCGCTTTTACGACGCCACCGAAGGCGAGGTCCTGGTGGGCGGCCTCGACGTCAGGAAGGTGACCCAGCGCGACCTCAGGGCCAAGATCGGCTTCGTGCCGCAGAAGGCCTCGCTCTTCTCGGGCACGATCGAGAGCAACCTCCGCTACGCGAAGGAAGACGCTGCCAGGGAGGACATGAACCGCGCCATCGAGATTTCCCAGGCGAGCGAGTTCGTGGCCTCCAAGCCGGAAGGCTTGGGCCTGGAAATCTCACAGGGCGGGACCAACGTCTCGGGCGGCCAGCGCCAGCGCCTGACCATCGCTCGGGCCATCGTCAAGGACGCGCCCATCTACATCTTCGACGACAGCTTCTCCGCCCTGGACTTCAAGACGGATACGAACCTGCGCCGGGCGCTCAAGGCCCGCCTGGGCGGGAGCGCCGTCATACTCGTCACCCAGCGGGTGGCGGCCATCAAGCAGGCCGACCAGATCCTCGTCCTGGACGAGGGGCGCGCGGTCGGGCTGGGCACGCACGCCGAGCTCATGGAAACCTGCGAAGTCTACCGCGACATCGCGATGTCGCAGCTCACGCAGGAGGAACTGGCATGAGCGAAAAGCAAAACGATATGAGGCCGCAGACGGGCATGGGTCCCGGACGGCAGGGCGGCATGGGCTTCGGCCGGGGAGGCCCCGGCGCCATGATGAAGGGCGAGAAGGCCCGCGACTTCAAGGGGACGATCAGGAAGCTTCTCGCCTACCTCAAGCCCTTCAGCGCCAAGATAGCCATCGTCTTCCTCTTCGCGATAGGCTCGACGGTGTTCTCCATCGTCGGCCCGAAGATCCTCGGCACTGCCACGACCAAGCTCTTCGAGGGAATCATGGCCAAGGTGACGGGGGCGGGGAGCGTCGACTTCGGCGCCATCGGCCGCATCCTCCTCTCCGTGCTGACCCTCTACCTGACCTCGGCCCTCTTCGGCTACATCCAGGGCTGGATCATGTCGGGCGTGTCGATCAAGGTGACCTACACCTTCCGCAAGGACCTCCTGGCCAAGATCAACAGGTGCTCTCGCGGATGACGAACGACGTCGACACGGTCAACCAGACCCTGAGCCAGAGCCTCTCGCAGATGATAACCTCGGTCGTGTCGGTCCTGGGCGTGATCGTCATGATGTTCAGCATAAGCTGGCAGATGACCCTGGTCGCCCTCCTCATCCTTCCCGTCTCGATGTTCCTGATCCGCACCATCGTCAACCTCTCGCAGCGCTACTTCAAGGAGCAGCAGCAGTACCTGGGCAACGCCAACGGCACCATCGAGGAGATGTTCGGCAGCCACGCGGTCGTGAAGGCCTTCAACGGCGAGGAGCGGAACATCCGCGACTTCGAGGAGGTCAACGGCAAGCTCTACGGATCGGCCTGGAAGTCCCAGTTCCTCTCCGGCATCATGATGCCGATGATGAACTTCGTTGGCAACGTGGGCTACGTGGGCGTCGTCATCGTCGGAGGCTACCTGGCCGCGAAAAAGACGATCGAGCTGGGCGACATACAGGCTTTCATCCAGTATGTGCGCTCCTTCACCCAGCCGATCAGCCAGATAGCGAACATTTCCAACGTGCTGCAGCAGACCGCCGCGGCGGCCGAGCGCGTCTTCGAGTTCCTCGAGGAGGACGAGGAGGCGCCGGACGCGGCCGACGCCAAGAAGCCGGAAAAGGCGCGTGGCGCGGTCGAGTTCAAGGACGCGCGCTTCGGCTACCTCGAGGGCAAGACGGTCATCTCGGACTTCTCCTCCACGGTGGAGCCCGGCAGGCGCGTCGCCATCGTCGGCCCCACCGGCGCGGGCAAGACCACCCTCGTCAAGCTTCTGATGCGCTTCTACGACGTGCAGTCCGGCGCCATCCTGGTCGACGGGGTGGACGTGCGGGAATACGCCCGCAGCGACCTCCGGAAGCTCTTCGGCATGGTGCTCCAGGACACCTGGCTCTTCAACGGCACCATCATGGACAATCTCCGCTACGGCAAGCCCGGCGCCTCCGAGGAGGAGGTGGTCGCGGCGGCGAAGGCGGCCCACGTCGACCACTTCATCCGCGCCTTCCCCGAGGGCTACCAGACCGTGCTGAACGAGGAGACGACTAACATCTCACAGGGGCAGAAGCAGCTCCTCACCATCGCGCGGGCAATCCTGGCCGATCCCCCGATGCTCATCCTGGACGAGGCGACGAGTTCGGTAGACACCCACACCGAGGTGCTGATCCAGAAAGCCATGAACGCCCTGATGAAGGGGCGGACGAGCTTCATCATCGCGCACCGCCTGTCGACGATCCGCGACGCGGACTGGATCCTGGTTATGGACCACGGCGACATCGTGGAGCAGGGCACGCACGAGTCCCTGATGGCGGCGGGCGGGTTCTACGCCGGCCTGTACAACAGCCAGTTCGAAAAGCTGGAGAGCGCTTGAGCGCCAGGTGCCTGACCGTGCTGCAACCCGGGGATGAGGCGGCGCTGGGGGAGGCGAGGCGCGTCCTGCGCCTCGCCTTGTCGAAGCCGCTGCCCGGCGGGGCGGCCTGGGCGGCCATGACCCCGCCCTACCGCTGCGCCGAAGAGCTTTCGCCCGGCATTGTCATGGAAGAGGGCGGACGCGAGTGGCGCGAGGCCGCCGTCCTCATCCTCCTCCACCCGACGCCCTCGGGGCTCGCCTTTCCCCTGATCGAGCGCCCTGGGAACATGCGGCACCACGCGGGGCAGATCGCCTTCCCGGGCGGCGGCCTCGAGCCCGCCGAGACGGCCCTCGACGCCGCCCTCCGCGAGGCCCGCGAGGAGATCGGCATAAACCTTCCGCGCGCGGACATCGTCGGCGCGCTGAGCGACATAGCGGCCCTTCCGTCGGGCTACCTGGTCCATCCCTTCGTGGCCCTGGCCCGCGATATCGGCGAGCTCGCCCTCCAGCCCGGGGAAGTCGCGGGCAGCTTCGAGCCGACGCTCGCCGAGCTCTTCGATGAGCGCGCCGTCTCGACCTTCACGCGGCGCCGGGAGGGCGGGGGTCGGCAAGACTGGAACCGACAGGACAGTCCCTGCCCAGTTCCCTGCTATCGCCTCGGCGGGAAAATCGTGTGGGGGCTCACCGCGATGATACTGGCGGAGCTGAAGGCTGCCGTTCGGCCGGCGCTCGAACTCGGAAAGATCAGGAATTGAGCTGCTGGATCGCGTTTTCTACCGAAGTCTCCAAATGTTCGCGCATCGCGTAGACGGCTTCGTTCGTGTCGCGGTGATTGATCGCCTCGAGGATCTTGCGGTGCTCGACGATAGCGGCCGTATGGTTATCCTTGTTCTGGAACGTCGATCGGCGATACTCGCGGAATGCATCGGCCAGCAGCTCGTTGACGCGGATGAGGAGGTCGTTGCCGGTGGAGAGCGCGATTTCCCGGTGGAAGCTCTCATCGAGCGCGCTGATCCGCTCGCCGTCGTTTTCCGCGATGGCGGTTTCGAAAGCCTCTATAATTTCGGATAAGCGCCGCTCGCAGTCGTCGCAGCGTTTTTTGATCAGGAGCCGCACCGAGAGCTGCTCGATGGCGATGCGCACTTCCATGTAGTCGCGCAGTTTGTCCTTATTGTCGTGCAGCCAATTCCCGATTGTCTGGTAATTGTTGCCTGTCTTTGAGAGCACATAGGTTCCGCTCCCTTGCTTTATCGAAATGAACCCGTTGGCTTCCAGGATGCGCATCGCTTCGCGAACTGTCGAACGGCCGACTCCAAAACGCCCGCAGAGTTCTAGTTCGGTAGGCAATTTTTCCCCGACGCGAAATTCATCCTCGGTGATCATGCGCTCCAGAGTCTTGTAGAGTTTCTGGGAGGAAGAAGTCTTCTCGCCTTCCATAGTCATTCACTCCTGTCCAAACCAGCAATATAGGCAAAATATGGTTCGAGAGCCGCCTTGATCTGGGCGTATTCTCCCTCGGGAGCGCGACCAAGCGGCGCCAAGGCCCCGCCGCACCCTCGTCCGATGCAGTCGAGGGCGGCCTTGAGCCGCCGCGGGAATTGTGGCCCGATTATGCTCATCCAGATATCGTATACGAGTTTTTGCAGCCTCATTCCCTCATCGGCCTTGCCCCGCTCGTGCAGATTCCATATCCGCACGCTCAACTCGGGGAAAAGCCCGAGGATGGCGGCGATCTCGCCGTCGGCGCCCATTTCGTAGGTTGTATAGGGAAGCTCGTCGGTCGCCGCGTACATCATGCCCTCGGCGCCGCATTTCCCCATCATGGCCATGAAGCTATGCACTCCGCCCGCGCTCTGCTTTATTCCGATCACGTGCTCGATTCCGCGAAGCATATCGAAAACCGAGTCCGGCGTCACGACATTTTGCGGCACGACGTTGTAGATGATGATCGGAAGTTTGACGGCATTCGAGATCGCCTCATAATAACGATAGTTGCCAGCCGCGTCGGTACCGCCCAAATATTGGAGCGGCGTGACCATGAGGGCGTCGGCGCCGGCGGCGGCGCATTCGAGCCCTGCCTTGATGGCGTCGCGCGTCGAATGCCGGATGATCCCGGCGACGATGGGTATATGCCTCTTGTTCTCTTCCGCGATGATCTCGATCATCCGGACTCGCTCATCGTCGTGGATGGCGCAGCCTTCGCCCGTGGAGCCTCCGGGGCTGATGCCGTGCACTCCCGCCTCCATGATGAACTTCGCCTGCGCCCGAAAGGCGTCTTCGTTGAGAATTCCCCCGTCTGTGAAAGGAGTCACGACAGGGGCGATTATGCCGCGCAGATAAGTGTATTTTTCTCGTTTCGTCATGATGTTTCCCCGCTCGCGGTGGCGAGCTTAACCGCCGAGATAGGCTTTCTTTACTTCATCGGACTCAATAAGGTCCGAGCTTTTTCCGCCAGTCTTGATCGTTCCATTTTCAAGGATATAGGTTCGGTTTGAGATTGAGAGCGCCATAAAGGCGTTTTGCTCGACAAGGACGACGGTGACGCCTCTCTCCTTGTTGATCCTGACGATAGTGTCGAACATATCGTCCACGACGACCGGAGCTAGCCCTAAAGAGGGTTCGTCGAAAAGGACCAGCTTTGGGTCGCTCATCAGTCCGCGCGCGATCGCGAGCATCTGCTGCTCTCCCCCGGAGAGGGAGCCGGCGAGCTGCGTGCGGCGCTCCTTGAGGCGCGGATAGAGCGCGTATTGTTCCTCGAGGTGCTGGTTGAGCTCCCGCCGCGAAAAGCGTTTTGAGTAAGCTCCCATCTCGAGATTGTCCTGCACGGAAATGCTTGGGAATACGAGGCGGCCTTCGGGAACGTAGATGATGCCCTTCCGCACGATCTGGTGCGACTTCTGTTTTGTGATTTCCTCTCCTTCGAAGAGTATGCGTCCTCCGCGTGGAGAATGCAGGCCGGAAATAGACCGCATCGTCGTTGTCTTTCCCGCGCCGTTCGAGCCGATGATCGAGATGATCTCCCCCTCGTGCACCTCGATGGAGATGCCAAAAAGAGCTTGGACTTCGCCATAGAAGACATCGACATCATCGAGCCTGAGAATGCATGTGGTGTCGCTCATCGCTTTACCTTGTACCTTTCGCCGAGATATGCCTTGATGACATCGGGGTTGTTCTGTATCTCGGTGGCTGTTCCCTCGGCGATCTTCCTTCCGAAGTTGATCACGGTCAGCATATCGCTGATGTTCATGACGACATCCATATTGTGCTCGATCAGGAAAAGCGTCTTGCCGTCGGCGTTGATGCGCCGCAGCAGGTCGATGAAGAATCCCCGCTCCGACGGGTTGAGCCCCGCGGCCGGCTCGTCCAGGAGGAGGAGGGCGGGATCTGTCATGAGCGCCCTCGCCACCTCGAGCACTTTTTTCTTGCCGTAGGGGAGGTTTTTGACGAGCTCGCCGCCGATGCTGGCGAGGCCGACATATTCGAGCATTCGGTTGGCTTTTTCCTCAAGCATGCGCTCTTCGGAGCGGGATCTGCGGATTTGCAGGAGGCTCGAAACCAAGCCCATCGGGGCGAGCTGGTGGCCGCCGACCATCACATTTTCGATGGCCGTCATCGTGTTGTAGAGCTTGATATTCTGGAAGGTTCTGGCCATGCCTTGGCGGGCGATCTCGAAGGTCGGCTTCCCGGTTATATCCTGATCGCGGAAGAGAACCCTGCCGCCGGTAACGGGGAATACACCTTGAATGAGATTCGTCGTCGTCGTCTTTCCTGATCCATTCGGGCCGATCAATGCGTGGATCGACCCTTGGCGGACTTCGAGGGATAGATCGTTGACGGCGGTGAGTCCGCCGAACTGTTTTGTGACGCGATCGAGCTTAAGTATCACTGCCATTTTTACGACACCTTTCCGCGCAGTCCGCGAAGGCTCTTTCCTAGTCTCGCAAAGAGTCTGTGGATCAGTGGCCAGAGCCCTTCAGGGAGGAGGATGGCCATGACTATGCACACCGTGCAGAAGAGTATCCAGTAATAATTCGCGAACGAGCGCAGAAGTTCCGGCAGGGCGGTGACGATTATCGCCCCGAGGATACAACCCGGAACCGTTCCTATGCCGCCGATCATCAACATCGCGATGTAGTTCTGTGAATATTCGAGGGTAAAGCCGCTTGGATTGAGATACCGGTTGTAGCCCGCATACAAGGCGCCGCCAAAGGCCGCATAAATCGCCGCCAGCGTAAATGCCTGGATCTTGAGCTTGCTGATGTCGATGCCCGAAGCTTCGGCCGCCTCGGCATTGTCCCTGATGGCTTTATACGCCCGCCCCCATTTGGAGTATACGATGCGGTTCGCCACGATGATCGCGAGAACGGTGAAGATAAGCATGATATAGAAATAGTCGCTTCGATTCTCGGGCTTGTAGGCGAAAAACTCCAGGCGCTTGATCTTGCTGAACCCCATCGTACCCCCGGTCAGCGATTCGAGGTTCATGGCGAGAAGTCGCACGATCTCGCCGAAGCCTATCGTTGTCAGCGAGAGGTAGAACCCTTTCAGCCTTAGGCTGGGGTAACCGAGCACCTTGCCGATGGCGTAGCCGACTGCGACCATGGCGAAAAGAGCTGTCCAAGGGCTCCAGCCCGCTGTTACCGTGAGGATCCCATAGGTGTAGGCGCCTAGCGCGAGCATGCCAATAGTTCCGAGATTCATCTGGCCGGTGAGGCCTGTGATAAAATTGAGTCCCAAGACAAGAATGATATTGTAGAGCAGCATGCAGAACACGCTCTGGACATAGGAGTTTGCCGTGCGGAAGGCCAATACAAGCGCGACCAGCCATAAGATCCATCCGGCAAGGTAAAGCGCGTTTTTTTTGTTCATTGCGTACGATTCCTTTGCGCGATCACCAGCGCCTATGCTTTCTTGACTTTCACGATGCCGCTCGGCCGGACGAGTAGAAAAATGACCATCACGCCGAAGGCGACGACGTCTTTGTAAGCCGTCGGAAAGAGCATCGTGCCGAACTGCTCGAGGAGGCCGATCAGTATGCCTCCGACGATGGCGCCAGGGTAACTTCCGAATCCGCCTACAACGCCGGCGCAGAAGCCTTTGAGGGCGGCGGATGCGGCCATGCCGGTGCTGATGTTGAATAGCGGCGTGCAGAATATGCCTATCACGCCGCAGAGCATCGCCGAAAGGGCGACGGTGAGATTGATGCTTCTCGTGACGTTGATGCCCATAAGGGCGGCGGCGTCTTTATTCTGCGACACGCAGATCATGGCCTTGCCCATCTTGGTGGTCCTGAAAAATATCTGGAGCGCGACCACTATGATAATCGAGGCGGCAATAATATACAGGTGAGCCTTGAAGAGGAAGGTTGAGCCGATCTTGATGCTGTCGCGCAGGAAACCCTGAACGGTGAAAGGCAGGGGGCCCCAGACGAGTCGCGACGATTCGATGATGATGCGGCTTAGCATCATCGTGCCGAACATCGCATAGGTGATGAATTGAAGGTTTCGGAGCGGATTCAAGACGATGGTCGATACCAGTACGCCGAAAGCGCCCATCGCGATTACCGTGCATATGACCGCCAGCCAGGGTGGCAGGCCCAAGGACCTTGCAAAGGTTCCTCCGAAAAGGTATGCGCCAAGGACGATAAAGCTTTCATGGGCAAAATTCACGAGCCCCGTAGCGTTGTAGATCAGCGTGTATTCGGTCGAGATGAGGGCATAGATGAAGCCCATGGCGACGCCTGTCGCTATGAACTGCATTAAGTTCATGTTGTTGACAGCACCCACAGTAAGAATCCTTGTTTGGTGACAGGCGCTTTGGAACGGCGTCACTCGGCGTTGCCGCCTTGGGACGCCATCCCTCGCACCATTAAAACGTTGGACGATATCAGCCGTTGAAGCTAAAAGCCGAAATCGTCGGCCATGGAGACGCTGCCGGAAATGGTCGGGACGAGGTTGCGGATCTTGGCCACCGAAATCTCGTAGATCAAGTTCGTGTACTTGGATGCATACGCTTTGCCGACCAACGTCTGAAGGCCTTTCGTCTTCGCGATGGCATCGCGGATCTTGGGAGAGTCCAGAGAGTCCGCGTCCTTAATCGCGTTGAGGATCACCGTCGCGTGCGAGTAATACAGGGCGGCCTGGACGTCGGGGATCGGGTTCCCCTTGAACTTGGCGTTGAACGCTTTCGTAAAGGCGGCGGAGAGCGGGCGAGTGTCGGAAGCCGCGTAGTCGGAGGCGCAGCCCCAGCCCTCTACCCATTCAGGCTGCATGAGATTGAGCACCTGGGTCTGGGCGAGGATCGGGTTCATATACACGATCTGGTTGCGGAGCCCGAGCTGGTACATCGCCTTGGCGAGCGTCGGGGCGGCGATGTCGTGGGTCGAGGATACCCAGGCATTGCAGCCGGCCGCGATCGCCTTCTGCACATATGCCGTAAGGTCCGTTTCGTCTTTGTTGTGCGTATCGGCGTAGTACTTCACGTTGTTCTTGTCGAAGTAATCCTTGTAGCTGTTCGCCGCCGAAGTCCCAGTCTCGTCATTGGCGCAGAGGATGCCGACCTTGAGCCCGGCGAGGCTGCCGTTCTTGGCCTTATAGTCGTTCATGACGGCCTTGCCGAGGATGAGAACGTTGATGCCGTCGTCGCAGCGGCAGCGCCATATCCAGGGATTTTCGAGCTTGGGAATCTTGATGGACGTGGCGGAGTTGACGAGCGGAACCTTGAGCTCGCGCATCGTTGCATCGAGGGCGAGAGTCTGACCGGAGAAGTAAGGTCCCAGAATCGCAATGGCGCCGTTGGCGACAAGCCTGCGGACCGTCGTGTCGCAGAGCGTCGTATCGCCCCTGTCGTCTTCGTAGATGATCTTGACCTTGTGGAAACCGTCGGAAAGCTTTACGCCGCCCGCCTTATTGATCTCATCGACCGCGATCTGCGTGCCCGAGAGCGCTTCGAGTCCGCCGGCCGCTTGCGGGCCGGTGACCGGAATGGTGAGGCCGAGGACGATGTCCTTCGGAGCCGCGCCGGCCGACATGGCCACGAGGCAGATGAGCGACGCTACCAAAAACCTTTTCATGTTCCCCTCCTTGAAGTGGGCTTTCGCCGTATTTGTTGAATAAATAAGCTTGCTCGACCGCGGCGACGGTCAGAGCAGGCCGAGTTCCTGCATCGTCTTCTCGAGATAGGCTTTTTCCTCGGGACGAATAGGGGCGAGCGGACCGCGCGC
>JAJTBU010000060.1 GCA_021286735.1 bacterium | reverse complement strand
ACGACGATACGGTCATCAAGATCCAGACCGCCCGCCAGGGAAAGAACCCGCCCGAGGTATTCGTCAACCTCGCCACCCAGCGCTTCTCCATGGCTTCGTCGGGAACGGCCATCGCCCTGGACGACCTGATCAAGGCCGACGACGCGGCCGGAAAAGCCTACATCAACGACTTCCTGCCCGGATTCATGGAAGACTCCTATGTCGACGGAAAAATCTATTCCATCCCCTTCCAGCGCAGCACGATGGTACTGTTCTACAACAAGGACGCCTTTGCCGAAGTCGGCCTCAATCCCGACGCGCCCCCCAAGTCCTGGGACGAGCTGGTCGAGTACGCGAAGAAGCTGACCAAGCGCGATGCGGCCGGCAACGTGACACGCTACGGCGTCGGCATCGCCCTCAACTCCGGCTCGGCCCAGTGGGCCTTCACCGGCTTCAGCCTCCAGAACTCCGACGGCGGTCGCCAGCTCATGAGCGATGACGGCAAGAAGGTCTTCTTCGACACGCCGGGAAACATCGAAGCCCTCCAGCTCTGGTGCGACCTGCAGTCCAAGTACAAAGTCATGCAGCCCGGAATCGTGCAGTGGACCGACCTTCCCGGCCAGTTCATCAACGGCAGCGTGGCCATGATCTACCACACCACCGGCAACCTGACCAACATCAACAACAACGCAAAATTCAAGTTCGGCACGGCTTTCCTTCCCGGCAAGAAGCAGATGGGCGCCCCCACCGGCGGCGGCAACTTCTATATCTCCACCGATCTGCCCAAGGACCAGGAGCAGGCCGCGTGGAAGTTCATCAAGTTCGCCACCGACTCCGAGCGCCTGGCCCAGTGGAACGTGGACACCGGCTATGTGGCCCCCAGGAAGTCCTCCTTCCAGACCGCGACGATGAAAGCCTACTGGGCCAGGGTTCCCCAGGCCCGCGTGGCTTACGACCAGATTCCCTACGCCAAGCCCGAGCTTACGACCTACGACGCGGCCAAAATCTGGAGGATCCTCAACGACAACATCCAGTCCGCGATCACCGGCGACGCGAGTCCCGCCCAGGCGCTCAAGACCGCCCAGAAGCAGGCGGAAGACGCCCTGAAGCGCTTCCAGTGAGCTTCCCCGCGGCAGTGCCCGCATTCTAGAATGAGGCGTCCGCGGGCGAGCCCTCTTGGGCTCGCCCGCGGACGCCTTGAATCGAAACCTATCCAAGCAGTCAATCATTCGGAGGCCAAAGGTGGCTAGGACAACCGGCGTTCGGCGTGGACGTTCCAGGCAGCTCAAGATCGATCTTCGAGCCTGGCTCTTGATCGCCCCGGCTCTTGTTTTCATCCTGATTTTCACCGTGTATCCCATACTGAGGAGCCTCTGGCTCAGCCTCAACCAGCTCGAGATGGGAATGGACAAGCCGATCTTCGTCGGATTCCAGAATTACCTCCAGTTGGCTTCGGATCCCCTTTTCTGGAAGGTGATGTGCAACACGCTCTATTTCTCTCTCCTCACCGTCCTGCCGAGCATGGCGATCGGCATAGGCCTGGCGCTCATCGTGAACATGAAGATAAAAGGCGTGGGCTTTCTGCGCACCGCCTACTTCTACCCGGCGGTCATGCCCATGATCGCGATAGCGAGCACGTGGATGTTCATCTACATGGCCCAGTACGGCATGCTCGACCAAGTCCTCGTCAGCCTCGGCCTGAAGCCGCTCAACGTCCTGTCGGGGAAAAAGACCGTTCTGCCCGCCCTGTCGGCGATGTACGTCTGGAAAGAGGCGGGATATCTCATGATCTTCTTCCTGTCGGGGCTCCAGAACATTTCCTCGGAGATCTACGAGGCCGCGAAGATCGATGGGGCCAGACCCTGGACGACCTTCCGGCGGATCACGCTCCCCCTCCTGGCCCCGACCCTCCTCTTCGTCTCCACGATCGCGCTGACCAACAGCCTCAAGCTCGTCGACCACATCGTGATCATGACCGAGGGCGCGCCGAACAACGCCAGCACCCTCCTTCTCTACTCCATCTACCGCGAAGGCTTCATCAACTTCGACCAGGGCAAGGCGTCCACGCTGACCGTCATCATGCTGGCCATCATGCTGACCGTCTCCATGATCCAATTCCTCAAGACCGATAACCGGATCCACTACAATTGAGGGGGGCGGACATGAAGAAAAACCTGAACATCGTTCCGACCCTGATCGGTTTCATCCTGGCCTTCTTCTGGCTCGTTCCCCTCGTCTGGCTGATAGGCACGACCTTCTCCAAGGCGAGCTTCGCGATGTCGCTGATCCCCAACACTGGATTCACGCTGGACAACATAAAGTACGTGTGGCAGAACGTTCCCTTCGGCAAGTATTACATGAACACGATCCTCATCGTAGCGGCGACCTTCACGGTGCAGTGCGTCACCTGCACCATGGCCGCCTACGCCATGGCGACCCTGAAATTCCGCGGCGAGAAAATCGTGTTCCTCATCATCTTCATCCAGATCATCATACCGAACGACGTGCTGATAATCCCGAACTTCCGCACCCTGAGCGACCTGCGGCTGACGGACACCAAGCTGGGCATCATGCTGCCCTTCTTCGGGAGCGCCTTCGGCATCTTCCTGCTGCGGCAGACCTTCAAGACCATACCGATGGCCCTGTCCGAAGCCGCGATCATCGACGGCTGCAACACCCTGCAGATCATCAGGAACGTCTACCTTCCGAACTCGAAGACGGCCTATCTCTCCTTCGGGCTCGTGTCGGTGAGCTACCATTGGAACAACTTCCTCTGGCCCCTGATCGTGACGAACTCGCCGGAGAACCGGACCTTGACCGTCGGCCTGGCGCTCTTCGCGAAATCCAAGGAAGCCGTCATGCAGTGGGCCAATGTCTGCGCGGCCACCTTCATCATCATCGTTCCGCTGGTTCTGGCCTTCTTCGTCTTCCAGAAAAAATTCATCAACAGTTTCGTGAGCTCAGGCATCAAGTGAGCGAAGATAAGGATCATCTATGGACTTAAAATTCCTGGGATCGGGGTCGGCCTTCAACCCCGCCATGGAGAACTCCAACGCCTACTTCGCGTTCGGAGGGAAGTTTTACCTGCTTGACTGCGGCGAGACCGCATTCGGGCGGCTGTGGAACAACGAAGCCTATTCCGACAGCGCGGAGGTGGTCGCCCTGATCACGCACCTGCATGCCGACCATGTGGGCAGCCTCGGCTCTTTGATTTCCTACAGCCACTATGTGACGGGCAAGAAAGTGACGGTGGCCCATCCGCTCGACACGATCGTGCGGCTCCTCGACCTCCTCGGCATCGACAGGGAATGCTATCGATTCCGGAAGCTGGCGGAGAGCGAAACCTATGTCTTCGACGAGGGCCTGCGCGTCAAGCCGATTCCTGTCGAACATGTCCAGAACATGAAATGTTTCGGCTACCTCCTCTCGGACGGCCGCGAGAAAGTCTACTTCTCAGGCGACGCGCGGGAGGTCCCCGGCGAGATCGTCGAGGGGCTGCAGGACGGCTCTCTCGCCAGGATCTATCAGGATACGAGCAACAAGGAAAGCGATCATCCGACCCACGCCCACCTCTCCTACCTGGAAGAGATCATACCGCCGGCGCTCAGGAATCGCGTGTATTCGATGCATCTCGATTACGATTACGGCGAGCTACTGCGCTCCAAGGGATTCGAGGTGGTCAGGGCCGAGCGCTGAACTGCTTCTCGTAGTTCCGCCTGGCTTTTTCGAGCGCCTCGGCCGACGACAGGGCGCCTATGTAGGCGTTCTTGACCTCGTGGCCGAGGACGCCGAGAAATCGGCGCTCGTCGAAGGGCGCGAAATCCTTGTAGGGCGTCCGCCGGTTGGCCGACAAGGCGAAACTGTCCTTGGCGAGTTCGAGCCAGGGATAAGTGTCGATGATCTCGTAATTCTCGTAAGCCTTCTTGCAGGCCGACACGCTTCCCAGCTGCATGGAGGCCGACGCGATCGGCTCGCCGCACAGCCACGCGATAAATGAGAGCGCCAGCTCGGGGTTCCGCGAGAATCTCGAGACGCCCATGGACCCGCCCCCGATTATGGGGCTCCCGCCCGGCACCAGGGCGTATCCTATCCTGTTCACGACCTTCGAGTTCCGGTTGAGTATCTCCGAGGCGAAATTGCTGTACAAAATGGTCATGGCCACGTTGCCGTCGCTGAATTCCTGGGCGGCGTGCGTCCACCAGGGGCAATAGTTGGATTTCGAGTAGCGCTTGGCCTCGATCAGCTCGTCGAGCGATTTCCTCGCCGCGTCGGTGTCGAGCAGGATCTTCCCCGAATCGTCGAAGAGATTCCTGGAACGACTGAAATAGCGCGTGAGGAACTCCGTGCCGGCGACGCCGGTGCTTCCGAGCGTCACCGTCGTCCCGTACTCGACCGGAGACTGCGGGTTGATCGATTTCGTGAAGAACCGGGCGATGCGGTTGTACTCTTCGAAAGTCGCCGGGGGCGCGAGCTTCGCCTTGAAAGTCTCCTGGTAGAGACGTTTCAGGACGGTGCTCTCGAAGAGGTCCTTCCTGTAGAAAAGAACCTGGGCCGAGGGCGAGACGGGGAGGGCGTAGAGCTTGTCCTCGACGTACGAATACTGGCGGCTCAAGCCGTTCACGAAGGTGTCGCGGAGCGGGGCGACCGAAGGGGAAATCTCCTCCAGGGGAAGGAGAATCCGCCCCGCGAACCAGGAAAGCCAGGTGACGTCGACCCGGATGAGATCGTAGATGCTCGACTCGTCCATGCCTGAGAGGATCTCGTGGATCTCGTCGTAGGACGAGACCGATATGTTCACGGGAACGCCCGTGGACTGCGTGTAGAGCAGGGCGAGGTACTTCATGACGGAAGCCTCGGGGCTGTCCAGGGTGAGGAGGTTCAGGCACGCGCCTTCCGATCGGAGCTTCGGGGCCGCCCATTCGCGGAACCCGGAATTTTCAAGGATGACCCGGTTGCCCTTCGCGTTGTGGCCGATGTGCGATATCAGAAGCTCGGCCGCCTTCTTTCCCATGAGCCGGTAGTTCAGCTCGTATTTTATGAAATTGCCTTCCGGCATCATGAAGTTGGGCGATACCGTATAGATCTTCGTCTCCGCGCTGCGGAAGAAGGTCATGAGCAGGTTGCGCACGGTCTCGGCGAACCCGAAGTTGGCCACGAAGACGCCGTCCGGGCAGCCGGGCTCGAAGAGCTGCATGGTGCTCTGGTTCCTGCGGAGCAGGTCGGTGTGGATCTGGCTGATCCGCCTGCCAGGAGTGCCGCCCAACGTCTCCAGGAAAGCGTCCCGGAAGGCGCGCTGGTTCGAGAATTCGAGATTGTCCGTGACCAGGGCCACGGACTTCATCTCCGACGCGAGGGCCAGTTCGGCGAGTTTCCTGCCGCATTTCGCGTAGTCGAAGCCCAGATAGTTGCACTTCGCGTCCTGGTCGCGCTCGACGAAGAGGACGGCGGATTCGTCGAAGCCCGCTTCCCGGTAATCGCGATGCATCGAACTCATGCTTGGGAAGGCGGCCAGGCCGCTGGCCATGCCCGACCGCGCGCGCCTGATCATCTCGCGCTCGGTCTCGGGGTTGTCGTTGGACAGGTAGAGGAGGGTGGTGTAGCCCTTGCTTTCGGCGAAGGACACGAAACTCAAGTAGAAATCGACGTATTGCTTGAACTTGATGTTGGGCAGGATTATGGCGAGGATCTTGCTCTTGCCTTGGCGGAGCACCTTGGCGCGCTCGTTGATCGCGTAGCCCAGGGAGGCGGCGGCGGCTTCGACGAGGCGTATCTTCTCGCTCGACACGTTGCCCTTGCCGTTGAGCACGTTCGATACGGTACCCTGCGAGACGCCCGATATCTTGGCAATATCCTTGATGGTCGCCATTCATGCTCCAGCCGCATAGCAACGCTGAGCGGAAATCTGCCGGGGACGGGCATCGAACCCGCACGCCGCTCGCGCAGCAAGGGATTTTAAGTCCCTGGTGTCTACCAATTCCACCACCCCGGCCAAAAGGATCGCGGCGCGCCGGCGCCAAAACGACGCCGTCGCGCAACGCGGAAATGATAGCCGAGTGGCTCCGGGCGGTCAAGGCGGGCCGGGTTGGCGGCGCCCCGCGCCCCGCTACAGGCCGAAGAACTCCCGCAGGAAGACGGCCACCCCGTCGTCGTCCACCGAGGGAGCGACGGCGTCGGCCACGGCCTTGAGCTCGTCGGAGGCGTTGCCCATGGCCACGCCCACTCCCGCGGCGAGGAGCATGTCCTCGTCGTTCTCGGCATCGCCGAAGGCGATCACCTGGTCGAGGGTGCCGCCCCAGTGGCCGACGCAGGCGCGCAAGCCGGAGGACTTGCTCACGCCCCGCACCACGACTTCCAGCATGAAGGGCGCCGAGTACATGATCTGGACCCTGCCGCCGAGATCGCCCTCCAGGGCCGCCTTGATGGCTTCCAGCCTGTCGTGGTCGTCCAGGAACATTGCCTTGGTGAAGCCGAGCGCGCCGAAGCGGTCGAAATCCACCTTTTCGCCCTCGATGCCCGAGCGCCTGACGTAGAAGAGGGTGTAGGGCTTTTCCCGCTCGTAGTACCAGCGGTCGCCGATGAAGGCGTGGAAGTGCGAGTCGAAGGCGCGCGAGATTTCCACGATGCGGCGCGAGAGGGGCTCGTCCATGTGGGTCTGCGCGAGGACGGCGCCCTTTCCGTCGTAGACGTCGGCGCCGTTGGTGCAGACGAAGCCGTCGACGCCGCCCGCGGCCGCGACGTGCTTGTTCGCCGAGGCGAAGACGCGCCCCGTCGAGATGATCACTTTCTTGCCGGCGGCGCGGCAGGCGACGAGGGCGTCGCGCACCGCGGTCGAGAGGACGTAGTCCTTGTCGAGGATGGTGCCGTCCATGTCCAGGGCGATATAGCCGATATGGTCGTTCTTCTTTGTCATTTTCTCTCCGTCCCTGGGGCGATCATAGCTCGAAGGGCGCTTCTTTGTCAGGAGTATGGCCGCGCCTCGGCTTTACACAGAGGGGCTCGCTGGAACAGAATACCGCCATAATGGCTGATGGTTTTATCCTTGTGAACGGCACGGCGGTCCTGCCCGATCGCCTGCTCGAGAAAGCGACGATCGCGGCGCGCGACGGGAAAATCGTCGCCCTCGGCGCGGAGCCCCCGGCCGAGATCGCCGCCTCGCGGCCGGAATGCCGCGACCTGCCCGTCATCGACTGCGCCGGGGCCTATGTCCTGCCCCGCCTCGTGGAAATGCACATCCACGGAGCCTTCGGGATAGGCTTCGAGAGCGTGGCCGGCCCCGGCGGGCTCCTGACCGTGGCGCGCGAGCTGCGGGCGAGGGGAGTGGGCTGCTTCGTGCCGACCATCCTCTGGGACGAGGTCGCCGTGTCCCGCCTCGCCGCCGCGATCGAAGAATCGGGCCTGCCCGAGTCCGCCCTGCCCGGCATCTACATCGAAGGGCCCTTCGTCAACCCGGAGAAGCGCGGCGGCATAGGCTTGGACCGCATCCAGGCCCCCGACGCGGAACTCTGCCGCCGGATCCTGCGCGCCGCGCGCGGAAAGCTGAAAATCATGGCCCTGGCCCCGGAACTGCCCGGCGTCGGGGCCCTCTATCCCATCCTCGGCGAGGCCGGGGTGAGGATCTCGCTGGGACATTCGGCCGCCGACGCGGGCGTCGCCACGCCGAACGGCTCCTACTCCATAACCCATCTCTTCAACGCCATGAGCGGCCTCGACCACCGGCGCGGCGGGCTCGCGAATCTGGCCCTGGCCGGGCGCTCCACATGGGCCGAGCTCAACGCCGACGGAATCCACGTCAACGCCGACTGCATGGCCGTGGCCTCGCGCTGCGTGCCGCCGGGCAAGCTCGTCCTGACGAGCGACGCCGTGGTCGCGGCGGGCCTCCCCCAGGGCGAGTATTCCTATTTCGGCATGCCGGTGCGCTCTGGGCCGGACGGCGTCCGCTACGCCGAATCGGGCACCCTGATGGGCTCGAACCGGCTGGGCATGGAGATCGTGGCATCGTACCGGCGCGCCTCCAGGGCCTCGCTCGCGGAGGCTGTGGCCTCGATGAGCCGCACGCCATCCGAAGTCCTCGGCTTCGGGACGGAGTCGAGGGCCTGCATCGAGACGGGCGCTTCCGCCGACCTCTTCGTCTGGGACCGCGACCTTTTGTCCTGTCGGCGGCCCGAAGCCCTGCTCGAAGCGGCCAGCCGAGGCTCAGCCCGTCGCGGCGCCCCGGCCGCCGCGCAAGGAACGACGAAATGATCCATCGGAAAGCGACCGCCTACATACGCGCGGACAGCCTCGTCGCCAACATGAGGAAGCTCCGCCAGCTCGCCGGAGGGGCGAAACTCTGCGCCGTCGTCAAGGCCGACGCCTACGGGCACGGGGCGGTCGCCGTCTCGCAGATCCTCGTCCGCGAGGGCGTGGACTACTTGGCCGTCGCCCTGCTGGAGGAGGCTCTCGAGCTCCGCGCCGCGCGCGTGGCGGCGCCCATCCTCGTGCTGGGCACTACCGATCCTTCGAACGCCGACATCATCGTGGCGCAGAACATCACGCAGACCCTCTTCACCGACGAGCTCGCCGCGGCGCTCTCGGCCTCGGCGCGCAGGCTAGGCCAGGAGGCGCGCGTCCACCTGAAGATCGACACGGGCATGCACCGCCAGGGCGTCGCCCCCGCCGAGGCCGAAGCCTTCGCGCGCAGGCTCTCGTCGCTGAAAGGGCTCGAGGTCGAGGGCGTCTACTCGCACTTCGCGGAGGCGGACAGCCCCGACCCAAGCTTCACCCTGGAGCAGCTCGCCCAGTTCCGCCTGGCCCTGGACGGGCTCGCGGCGGCCGGCCTGAGGCCGCCGATACGGCACATCGCGAACAGCGCGGCCCTGATGGCCTTTCCGGAGGCGCGCTTCGACATGGTGCGGCCCGGCATCCTCCTCTACGGACTATCCCCCAACGCCGACCCGAGGCCGCCCGAGGGTTTCGCGCCCGTGATGCGGCTCTGCGCCTCGATCGCCAACATCCGCGTGCTGGAGGAGGGCGAGAGCGTCAGCTACGGGCGGCTCTTCACCGCGCGCCGTAGATCGCGCATCGGCCTTTTGCAGATCGGCTACGCCGACGGCTACTCGCGCCTCCTCTCCAACCGGGCCGAGGTGATCGTCCGGGGCCGGCGCGCCCCCGTGGCGGGCAGGGTCTGCATGGATCAGGTCATGATCGATGTCACCGACATCCCCGAAGCCGAAGTGGGGGATGAGGCGACTCTCTTCGGCCTGCCGGAGCTGCCCGCCGGCGAGCTCGCCCGGCTCATGGGCACCATCGATTACGAAGTCGTCTGCGGCGTCTCGAAGCGCGTTCCCCGCGTCATGAAGGAGTAGGACCATGGAGGCGGAATTCCGGAAATACCACGGCCTCGGCAACGACTATATCGTCATCGATCCGCGCGATTTTCCCTTTTCTCCCGAGCCAGCCGCGGTTCGCGCGATCTGCGACCGCAACCTGGGGCCGGGCTCGGACGGCATCCTCCTCGGGCCCCTCGCCGGTGCGGAGGATCTCGCCGGCTTCGCCGGAAGCGCCCTCGAAGGGACGCGACTCCCCGCGGGAGCGATCCCTTGGGTGCGCATCTTCAACCCCGACGGCTCCGAGGCCGAGAAGAGCGGCAACGGCCTGCGCATCTTCTGCTGCTACCTCGCCGAGCGTGGCTATGTCGGCGGCGCCGAGTTCTCCGTGGGTACCAAGGGCGGCGCGGTGCGCGCCCAGGTCCTGAGCCTCGACCCTCCCAGCGTCCGGGTGGCGATGGGCAAGCCTGAGTTTTCGGCCCGCTCGGCGCGGCTGGCGACCGGCCTCCCCGAATTCGTCCAGCAGGAAATCGACCTGGGCGGGGAAAAGGTGGTCGCCACCTTCGTGTCGATGGGCAATCCCCACTGCGTCATCCTGACCGACGACCCGACGCCGGAAATGGCGAAGAGCCTGGGACCCCTGGTCGAGCGGCACAAGCTGTTCCCCCAGCGCACCAACGTCCAGTTCGCCAAGGTTCTCGACCGCCACCACCTGCGCATAGAGATATGGGAGCGCGGCGCCGGCTACACCCTGGCGAGCGGCTCCTCATCCTGCGCGGCCGCCTCGGT
>JAJTBU010000059.1 GCA_021286735.1 bacterium | reverse complement strand
GCGGCGCCCCTCATGAAGCGGATGATCGAGGCCTATCTGGCTGGGCGCGCCGACGAGGCCGCGAAGATCCACGCGCGGCTCTGCGCGATCAACAAGGCGCTTTTCCTGCAGCCGAACCCGGTGCCGGTCAAGCGCGCGCTCCAGCTCTGCGGCTTCGACGCGGGTCCCCTGCGCCCGCCGCTCAAGGAGGCGTCGGCGGAGGTGGGCGCCGCCCTGTCCGCGGCCCTGGCCGATCTGGGGATCGTACGATGACGAACGAAGGCGGAAACAGGATCGAGCGCCACCCCATCCTCGGCGACGCCTCGCCGCGGAAGGAGATCACGCTGTATTTCGAGGGGAGGGCGATCTTCGCCCGGGAAGGGGAGCCGATCATGGCCGCCCTCGTGGCGGCGGGGGTGAGCGTCTTCCGCTACACCAAGAAGGGCGCGCCGCGCCGCATGTTCTGCGGCATCGGCCGCTGCACCGACTGCGTGATGATCGTGGACGGCATCCCCGGCGTGCGGACCTGTGTGACGACGGCCGCGGACGGCATGAAGGTCGAGCGCCAGGCTGGCGCGGGGCGATGGATCGTGGAAGAGGAGAACTCCAATGGCTAAGGCGGGGCCGGCCGGGCTCTGCGCCGCGATCGAATTGAAGAAAGCCGGCGCCCCGGTGATCCTGATGGACGAGAACGGGGCTCCCGGCGGGCAGCTTTTCAAACAGATACATAAATTCTTCGGCTCCCGCGAGCACAAGGCGGGCATCCGCGGCTTCGATATCGGGAAGGAACTCCTCGCCGAGTCGATCGCCCTGGGCATCGACGTCAGGCTCGACACGGAAGTCGTCGGAATCGAGCGGGGGCTCAAGCTCTGGGCGGTCGAGAAGAAGGCGCGCTCCTACACGGAGGAGGCCGCGGCCATCGTGCTCGCGACCGGCGCCACCGAGAACGCCCTGAGCTTTCCCGGCTGGACCCTGCCCGGCGTCATGACGGCGGGCTGCGCCCAGACACTGATCAACGTCCACCGCGTCCTGCCCGGCAAGCGAGTGCTGATGATCGGTTCCGGCAACGTCGGCGTGATCGTCAGCTATCAGCTGATGCAGGCGGGCGCGGAGGTGGTCGCCGTCCTGGAGGCCCTGCCGAGGCTCGGCGGCTACGGCGTGCACACGGCCAAGGTGAGGCGCGCGGGCGTGCCCTTACGCTGCTCCACCACGATCCTGCGCGCGGAAGGCAAGGAGAGCGTTGAGCGCGCCGTCATCGCCAGGCTGGACGAGCGCTTCCAGCCCATCCCCGGCAGCGAGGAGACCCTGGAGGTGGACACGATCTGCCTGGCGGTCGGACTCACGCCCGCCATCGAGCTCTCCTGCATCGCGGGCTGTTCGCAGATCTACGTGCCGGAGCTGGGCGGGAATATGCCGATCCACGACGAGTTCATGCGCTCGAGCGTCGATTCCGTCTACGTCGTGGGCGACCTGGCGGGGATCGAGGAGGCCAGCACGGCTATGGAGGAAGGCAGGCTCGCCGGCATCCACGCCGCGCACGCGATGGGCTACCTCGACGAGGCGTCCATGTCCGCGAAGGCGGAGGAGACCCGGAGGCGGCTCTCCGCCCTCCGACAGGGCGCCTTCGGGCAGAAGCGCTTCGACGCCAAGCGGCGGATCCTGGAAAAGAAGGCGGCGGTATGAGCAGCAACGATTACCTCAAGACGATGGGCGCCCCCTCCTTCGACGAGCTCGAGAGGGCCGGCATGCTTCCCTCCCTGGCCGACCTTGCGGGCAGGGGCTGCGTCTGCGTGGAGTGCGTCGAAGAGATTCCATGCAATCCCTGCGAGACGAGTTGCCCCCAGGGAGCCCTCGTGGTAGGGTATCCGATCACGAACCTGCCGGTCGTGGACAGGAGCAAGTGCACGCTCTGCGGGCTCTGCATCGCTGCCTGCCCCGGACTGGCCATCACGATCAAGAGCGTCGAGGCCGGGAACGCGAAAATCCGGTTTCCCTGGGAATACCTGCCCCTTCCCGCCGCCGGCGACGAGGTCGAGATGGTGGACCGCCTCGGCGAGGCGGTGTGCGCAGGCAAGATCCTATCGGTCAACAGCGCGGCGAAGAACAACAGGACGGCGGTCGTGACGGCCGCATTCCCGGCCGCCTTCGTGCAGCAGGTGGCGAGCATCCGGAGGAAGAGACATGGAACGGTATAATGTCGCGGTCGTGGGCGCCCTCGGCGCCGTGGGCTCGGAGATGATAAAAACCCTCGAAGGGCGCGATTTCCCCGTGGCGAACTTCATTCCCATGGACGTGGAATCCCTCGCCGGCAAGACGGTCAAGTATCGCGGCGCCGAGGTGGCCGTGCGGGCCGCGGCGCCGGGCGCCTTCGGCGACGTGGACATAGCCCTCTTCTCCGCGGGAGCCGAGGCGAGCGAGGTGCTCGCGCCGGCGGCGGCGGCCGAGGGCGCCGTCGTCATCGACAATTCGAGCCAGTGGCGCATGGACCCGGAAGTGCCCCTAGTCGTTCCCGAGGTGAATCCCGGCGACCTCGACTGGCACAAGGGCATCATCGCGAACCCCAACTGCTCGACCATCCAGATGCTCGTGGCGGCCAAGCCCATCCACGACGCCTTCCGCATCAAGCGGATCGTGGTGGCCACCTACCAGGCGGTCTCAGGAACGGGCGCCGCCGCCATCGCCGAGCTTCGGAACCAGGCCGTCCAGTTCGCGCGCGGCGAGCCCCTCGCCGTGAGCGTCTACCCGCGCCAGATCCTCTTCAACGCCCTGCCGCACATCGATGTCTTCCTGGACGGCGGCTACACCAAGGAAGAGATGAAGATGGTCCACGAGACGCACAAGATCCTCGATCCCGCCATCGCCGTGAGCCCGACCGCGGTGCGGATCGGCGTCGTGCGCGGGCATTCGGAAGCCGTGAACATCGAGACAGAGAAGCCGTTCACGCTCGAGGCCGTGCGGGAACTCCTGCGCGCGGCGCCGGGGGTAAAGCTCATGGACGACCCGGCGAACCTGGTGTATCCTACCGCCCTGGACTGCGACGGGCGCGACGAGGTCTTCGTCGGGCGCCTGCGCGTTGATCCCACGGTGCCCCATGGGCTCTCGATGTGGGTCGTCTCCGACAATCTGCGGAAGGGCGCCGCGCTCAACGCCGTGCAGATCGCCGAAACGCTGGCGGCGAAAGGCCTGCGCCCGAAGAAGGTGTAAATGTCCCTGATCGTACAGAAATTCGGCGGCACCTCGCTCGCCGACGCGGCTTCGAGGGAGATGCTCGTCCGCAAGGTCACGGCCGAGAGGGCCGCCGGCAACCAGGTCGTCCTCGTGGTATCCGCCATGGGGCGGAGGGGCGATCCCTACGCCACCGACACCCTCCTCGACCTCCTGAAAGCCTTTCCCGGCGGAGCCGACGGGCCAACCTCCGACCTCATGGCCTCCTGCGGCGAGGTGATCTCCGCCTGCGTGATCGCGGCGCTGCTCGCCTCCAGGGGCATAGCGGCCTCGCCGATGACTGCCTATACGGCGGGCTTCGGGGTTTCAGGCGCCTTCGGCGACGCGGATCCCATGGCCGTCAACCCGGCCAGGATGCGCGCGGCGCTGGCTTCCGGCGTCGTGCCCGTCGTCACCGGCTTCCAGGGCGTCACTCCCGCCGGCGATATCGCGACCCTCGGGCGCGGCGGCAGCGACACGAGCGCCGTGGCCATCGGAGCGGCCCTGGGCGCCGATTTCGTGGACATCTACAAGGATGTGCCCGGCGTGGCCGTGGCCGATCCGCGCCTCGTGCCGGAGGCTCCCTACCTCGATTTCCTCGACTACGACGCGATGTTCCGCCTGGCCAACCACGGCGCCCGCGTCCTGCACGACAAGTCGGCCCTCCTCGCCAAGGCCGCCAGCCTGCGCATGCGGGTGCGCCCCACCTTCGACGAGGGGGAGGGCACGCTGATCGGCCCGGCCCCGGCGGCGAAGAGCGAGGGAAGCCGGCCTGCACCGAGCTTCCTGGGACTCGCCACTAGTTCCGCGGAGGGCGGCGCCATGCGCATGGTGGCCGTCTTCGCCGAAGGGATGGGCTCGGCCGAAGGGATGGAGAAAGCCGAATCCCTGGCGAAAGAGATGGGGGCCGAGGGGCGGCCCTGCGGCGACCCCAACGCGGCCGCCTTCCTCTGCTCCAAAGAGAAGGCGGCGGCCTTCGCGTCCGCGCTCGTGGCGGCGCTGGCCGGCCGAGGCCGAGCCTAGGCGGCCGCGCCGTCGATCGGCCGATCCGGCAGGCGAGGCGCTGAACGGAAGCGCCCCGCCAGGAAAAGCGAAGGGCCGCCCGCGACATTCGTCGCGGGCGGCCCTTCGCCGCTTTACCGTGCAATGGACTCAGTCTTCCGTCTTCGAGTCCTTCTTCGCCTTCTTCTCGGCGCGTTTTTCCTTGAGCGTCTTCTGCGGCTTCTTCTTTTCGGCCGACTTCTGCTTATCCTGCGACTTCATATTCTTTCCTCCCTCATAGGGTTATGATCTCCCGACGCGGCGGACGGGGCGGAACGATCCCCGCCCGCGGGGCTCTCTCCCGCGCGTTTACTATAGTATCGGCGCTTTCCGGCGGCAGACCCACAGTCCTCACTCCTTTTTCCCCGCGGGCTTGCCCGAGGGCTCTCCCGAGCTGACCTTGCCCATGATGAGGAAGGCGATCAGCATGCAGATCGTGCAGAAGAGGAAGATGCCCCGATAGCCGACGATGTCGATGATGGCGCCCGTCAGGATCGGCGCCAGGATGGCGGCCGCCTGGCTGGCAGTGTAGTAGAGCCCCGTGTAGATGCCCATGGTTCCCCAGCTCGCCATCTGCCAGAGCATGGGGAAGGAGTTGGTGACGACTGAGACCCAGAACATTCCGAAGACGAACATGATCAGCCAGAAGCTGTAGAGCCGCATCGAGGCCGAGAGGCCCGCGGTGAGCGGCCCGTGGAGGAAGAGGAGCCCCGTGAGCGCCGCGATGACGACGAGGCTTGTCCTGATCGTCCTCTTTCGGCCGTTCCGGTGGGCAATGTAGCCCGAGGGGATGGCGAAGATGGCGTAGGAGATGCCCACCATGCCCGCGGCGAGGGCCGCGGTGCCCGAGGAGGTCTTGAGCACGTCCAGCGAATACTTGCCGATGAAGGGCAGCACCCCCTGGTAGCCCAGGAACCAGAAGAAGATGGAGATCAGGATGTAGAAGGCGGACTTGTCCTTCTGCCCGGCGATGGCCTTTATGCTCGCGAGGAGGGGCTCCTTCTTCTCGGCGTCGGGGCCACCCGCGGCGCCGCCCCGGCCTTCCTTGACGAAGAAGAACAGGAGGAGCACCGCGAGGACGACCAGGATTCCGGCGAGGGGGAAGGGCAGGCGGTCCTTCGTGCTGCCCAGGAGGGGCAGGACGATGTCCACGTCCATGAGGCGGGCGAGCCCGATGGTGCCGACGATGGTGGCGATGCCGCCCATCGTGTTGATCACGCCGTTCGCCTCGGAGCGGAATTCGGCGGGGATGATGTCCGGCATGAGGGCGACCACGGGGCCGCGCGCCGACTGCTTGACGAGGTTGAGGCCGAAGATCAGGGCGATCAGGGCGCCGAGCGAGGCCGCGGCGGCGTAGGGCATGGCGCCGAAGAAGATCGCCGTCAGCGGCAGGAGGGTGAGGATGTAGGGCATCCTCCGCCCTATCCTCGTGTTCGTGCGGTCCGAGATCACGCTCGAGATGGGGATGAGGAAGAGGGCGAAGATATTGTCGAGGGTCATGATCATGCCGATCAGGGTCATGGAGGAGACGTATTTCCCCAGGAAGATCGGCACGTAGGTGTCGTAGAGGGGATCCATGAGTCCCATGGTGAAGAACCCGAACCCGATGAGAAAGGTGAGTTTCAGGTAGGGCTTGAAGCTTGTCTTGTCATCTTTCATAGATCGCTCCTTTTTTTGGGATCGATACATACTACACCGAAAGGCCTGATCCGCAAGGGATAAACCGATCCGGGACCGAAGGCAGACTCCATCAGCGAGCGGTAGGCGCCGAGTCGGGCGAGGGGGATGTAGGCCTGGATCGTGCCGGCGAAGCCCCCGCCGTGGACCCTGCAGGCGCCCTCGCCGCCGAGGAAGTCCTCGGTGAGGGCGAGCGCCGCGAGGAGGCCTTGCTCCCGCGGGGCTTTGGGCGAGTAGAGGTTCTGCAGGTACTTGGCGCTCGAGTCGCCCGAAGCCTTCACCGTCGCGAGGAAGGCGCCGATGTCGCCGCCTTCGATGGCGCGGGCGAGGGCGGCCGGCCGCTCCGTCTCGTGGGCGAAGTGCCAGGCGCGCAGGAAGGCCCTGTCGCCGCAGGCCGCGCGGATTTCGGCGGCCTTCGCGGCGAGCTCGGAAGCGGCGATTCCCGCCATGTCCCCGCGGCCGAGGAGGGCGGCGACCGCCCTCATCTCGGCGGGAATGGCGGCGTAGTCGGCGGTGAGGTCGGCGTGGCTGCCGCCCGTGGCGACGATGGCGAGGGCCAGGCCGTAGTCGGCCGGGTCGAAGCGCAGAAGCTCGACCGCGAAGCCTCCGGGGGCGCCGAAATCGATGGCCGCCACGGAGCCGAGGGCCGAGGCCATCTGGTCCATCAGGCCGCTCGGCTTGCCGAAGTAGACGTTCTCGGCGAATTGGCCTATCTCGGCGAGCTGGGCGGGCGATGCTTCGACGCTCGAGAGGGCGCAGAGGATGCCCCCCGCCAGAACCTCGAAGGCTGCCGAGCTCGAGAGCCCCGAGCCGGGGAGGACCTCGGAGTCGACGACGGCGTCGAAGCCCCTCAGGCGGTCGGCCGCGCCGAAGCGCTCGGCCAGGCCGGCCGCCACGCCGCGGATGATCGCGGCTGAGCTTCCCGCCTCGGCCGGGCGCGCGGCCAGGTCGGAAAGGTCGACCTCGAACTCGCCGAAGCCCCGGGAGGCGACGCGCGCCAGCTTGTCGTTTCGCGGCGCCACCGCGGCCACGGTGTCCAGGTCGATGGCGGCCGCCAGCACCCTGCCGCGGTTGTGGTCGGTGTGGTTTCCGCAGAGTTCGGTCCTGCCCGGCGCGGAGACGAAGAAAATCGCGTCCTCGGCGGGCTCCCCGGCCCGCCCGGAAAGCCTGGACCGCAGCGAATCCTCCAGCGAGCGGTAGCGTCCGCGCTGGGCCTCGAGCGCTTCCGGAGGGTAGAGCCCCTCGAGCGAGGTCAGCCGGGGGACGCCCGCGGGGAGGGGGATGGCGCCGGGATCGCGGCTCATCGTCCGGCCTCCGCGGGCGGGGCGGCCGCCTCTTCGGCGGCCTGCCGCGCGAGCCTGAGGTAGGAGGCGGCGTTCTCAAGTATTTTCCCCACCTCCTCGTCGCCGATCGAGCGCACGACCTTGGCGGGCATGCCGAGCGCGAGGCTCCGCGGCGGTATCTTCTTGCCCTCGGTGACGAGGGCGCCCGCGCCGATCACCGACTCGTCGCCTATCTCGGCGCCGTTCAGGATGATGGCTCCCATACCTATCAGGCAGCGGTCGCCGATCTTGCAGCCGTGCACGATGGCGCCGTGGCCGACGGTGACGTCCTCGCCCACGACGCAGGGGTGGGTGGTCTCCACGTGGAGCACCGCCCCGTCCTGTATGTTGGACCGCGCGCCGACAGCGATGGGTGCGAGGTCGCCCCGGAGGGTGGTGTTGTGCCAGAGCGAACAGTCCCGGCCGAGCGCGACCTCGCCGGAGACCGCCGCGCTGGGCGCCACGAACGCGGGCGGGCCCGCGACGTCTTTTGTGCTTTCCATAGTGATCCTTCCTTCGCAGAGCATCCCCTCCGGAAGGGGGCTTCGTCAACCGTCGCGGACAAAAAAAGGCGGCCGGGCTATGCCCGGCCGCCTTTGCGCCACGGCCGCCGCCATGCGGCGAACCTGTGGCTCGATCCTTACTTCGCCGCCTTGAGCGCCTCGATGGCGAGGGAGACGACGGTGAGGTGGATGCAGGCGCCGGAAACCGCGTCGGAGGTCCCGTCGGCCTTGACGGCGATCTTGGAGGGATCGCCGGCCTTCACGATGGCTTCCTCGACGGCGTTGGCCTGGACGTTCCACTCGCCCTTCTTGGCGGCCTTGGCCATGCCGTAGCGGCCCTGCACGGCCTCGACGATCTTGGACTTCTTGCTGTTGTCCTTGTAGATGCCGTTCCAGACCACGTCGACGATGCTGCCGTTGACCACGGTCACGAGGGCGGTGTCCTTCCAGCCGGAGTTCTTGTCGAAGTCCTTCTGCTCGGCGTAGTACCAGCCGTCCTTATAGGCGCCCTTGGCGACCGGGGCGGAGGCGAGGGCCTTCTTGGCCAGGCCGAAGAAGCCGGAGACGGTGAGGGTGGCGCCGGAGATGGCGTCGGTCTTGCCGTCCTTGTCGAACTTGGCGAAGTTCACGTCCTGGGTCTTGACGAGGTAGGCGGCCGCGGCCTTGGACTGTACATCCCACTCGGCCTTGATCTTGGAAGCCTTGCCCATGCCGTACTTGCCGGCGGCGGCGTAGCTGGCCTTGTCGGCGGCGCCGGCGATGTTGGAAACGCCGTTCCAGACCGCGTTGGCGATCTTTCCGCCCTTCACCTCGACGACGACCTGCTCCTTCCAGCCGGAAGAAGAGTACTTGTCATCCTGCGCGAAATAGACGCCATCCTTGACCTTGCCGAGATCGACCTGGGCGAACGCCATGCCGGCGAACGCGAACAGCGCGAGCGTCAAAGCGATAAGCTTCTTCATACGTCCCTCCGAAAAAATGCTGCGAATACGTATAGTATATTACTAATACTATCTATAGAAAAACCGCGATTATAATACCTGCTTTTTGCCGATTATGGCAAGGGCGATATATTAGAAAATCGTCATTGAACCGCATCGAATCGCGCCGAAACTCCGGGCTTTCTTGACAGGGCGCCGAAAGCCTCCTAGTCTGTAAAGAAATCACCCGGGGGCTTCCCCGGTCCCCCAGGAGCGCACGATGAACCAATTGGCAGAAGAGCTGAACACCATCCTCTCCGGCAGCACGGCGGAACGCCTGCTCTCCGAAATGGGCCGCAGGATGTATTTCCCCAAGGGCATCCTCACCCAGAGCGCCGAGGCGGGGGAGAAGGCCAAGCGCTACAACGCGACGATCGGCATGGCCTACGAATTCGGCGAGCCCATGATGCTCGACGCGCTCCGCGAAGCCCTTCCGGGCCTCACCCCTACCGAGGCGGTCGCCTACGCCTCCACCGGCGGCGTCATGGAGCTCCGCCGCGAGTGGAAAAAAGCCCTCTACGGCAAGAACCCCTCCCTCGAGGGGAAGTCCTTCTCCCTGCCCGTCGTGGTGCCAGGCCTCACGGCGGCCGTATCCTATATCTGCGACCTCTTCGTCGAGCCCGGCGACACGGTCGTCGTGCCCGACATGCACTGGCCGAACTACCGCCTCATCGTGGAGGAGCGCAAGACCGCGGCCGGCCTGACCTTCCCGATCTTCGCGGGGAAGGGCTACAACGTCGCCGGGCTGGAGGCCAGGCTCAGGGAGGCTGGCGCCCGCCGCGGCAAGGCCATCTGCATCCTCAACTTCCCGAACAATCCCACGGGCTATTCCCTCACCCTCGAGGAGGCGGACGCCATCGTGGCCATGCTCGTCGCGATCGCCGAGGAGGGCACCGACCTCCTCGTGATCACGGACGACGCCTACTTCGGGCTCCAGTACGAAGACGGCCTCCTGTGCGAATCGCTATTCGCCAGGCTGGTGGACGCGCATCCGAACATCGTGGCGGTCAAGGCCGACGGCCCCACCAAGGAAGACTACGTCTGGGGCTTCAGGGTGGGCTTCGTGACCTTCGGCGGGAAGGGCCTCGGCGAGGCCCAGCAGGACGCCCTCGTCAAGAAGATGCTGGGCATCATCAGGTCCTCGGTCTCCAGCTCGAGCGGACTGGCCCAGCAGCTCCTCCTCAAGGCCCTGCGCTTTCCCGGCTACGAGGATCAGAAGGCGCGCTACCGGAAGATTCTCGAGGGCCGCTACAGGGCCATGAAGGACTACCTGGCCGCCCACGAGCTGCCCGCCTGTCTGGCGGCGCTGCCCTTCAATTCAGGCTACTTCATGAGCTTCCTCTGCGTGGGCATTTCGGCGGAGAAACTGCGGCTGCGGCTGCTCGACGGGCTCGC
>JAJTBU010000058.1 GCA_021286735.1 bacterium | reverse complement strand
CGGCCCCGATGAAACTCAGGGTTTTGTCGTAGCGGCCGGTCGCCTTGACCGACAAGCTCTCGCCGGCGGCGATGATCGTCCCCTCGAGCCCGAGAGCCAGGACCTTGTCGCGGGCGTCGGCGAAGGCGGAAAGCCCTCTCACGCTGAGGCCGGCGAGTTCTCCGTCGGCGACCGCCAGCCGATAGACGCCCTTCTCGCCTTTCAGCCGTCCCGTTAGCTTCTGCTTCCCTTGCGCGAGCCGCAGGGAGCCGTCCATCGAGAGCCCTTCGTACCCCAGCTTCCCAGAGTACCCCGCCTCGTAGCCCCCCAGCGTGCCGCTGACGCTCACCGCGCTCAGGCCAGAGGCGTCCCCGCTCCCCGACACTTGCGCCGTCGCCCCGCCCACCTCCAGGCCCCCAACCTTCTGCCCCGCCGACCCCGACGCCGTCAGCGCGCCCTCGTAGCCGAGCCGGCCACTTTCGTACCGGAACTTCAAAGCGCCCCCGTACCGCAGCGCCCCTAGCTCGGCCAGCGTCCCGGAAAGCCCCCGCAGGTCAGTCTCGGGCCGGTACTCCTTGAGCCTCAGCTCGCCGGAGAGGGCGGCCGCGCCCAGGTCGTATTTCGCCGCGACGGAGAGCCCCTTGTCGCTGCGCGCGCTCGCCTCTATCGTCCCGCCCTTCAGGACCGCCGCGACGGGAAGGTCGGCGATCGAATACTCACCGTAGCGGCCCGAAAGGGCGGCGGCGATCGAGACGGTCGAGAGGGCGGCGTCGGACGATGCCTTGAGCGAGGAAACCTGCAGGAAAAGTTCCTTGCCGGCGAGGGAGGGGGCCGAGGCGAAGAGGAGGAGGGATGAGGCGGCCGCCTCGATTCGCTGCGGTGCCGTGGAGATGCCGAGCGAGGGGATGGAGGAGGTGAAGGCCCCGTCCAGGCCCGCGTCGACGGCTATCGAGGCGTCGGCGACCTCTATGTCCAGGACGGGAAGCTCGGACGCCCCCGAGCGTTTCGCCTGCTCGGCGAGATAGGCGGAGATTTTCTCGTAGATGGAGCGATCGGCCGGAAGGACGAGGTCGAGCTTCAGCGAAGTGACGCGGACGCGCTTGAGGAAGCCGGCGGGATTGCCGGCGATCGCGGCCCAGAGGTCGACCTCGAGCGAAAGGTCGCCCACCGAGGCGACCTTTCGCCTAAGGACGGAATTTTCGTCGGCGTCCTCGCGGAAGAGTTCGATGCCGTGGATGTCGATGTGGTCCGTGGAGACGATGGCCGCGTACTCGTAGCCGAGGCGCAGGCCGCTCGCCTGATAGACGGTTTCGCGGAGGGAATCGATGGCTGCCTCGACGCGCTTGTCGGCCAGGTCCCGGACACGAGGCACCGCGAAGAGAGCGAGAATAAGTGCTGCGGCGATGGAGACCGCCGCGGCGAGTGCCAGTTTTGCGCTTTTTCGTGCCATCGATCAAAGTCCTGCATAGAAAAGAGTGGCCGTGTCCTCTATACTAACACATCATGCTTCGTTTCGACACCGATTCTACGGTAAAAAACTTCATTGTCCTCGAAGGAATCGACGGCTCGGGCACCACCACCCAGCTGCGCCGCCTGTCCTCGCTGCTCGAGCGGCGGGGCTTGCCCGTCATGGCCACCGCGGAGCCCACATCTCGGCCCGAGGGAGCCCTTGTCAGGCGGATCCTGAAGGGCGAGCTCGATGCTGATCCGGGCACCGTCGCCTACCTCTTCGCGGCCGATCGCAATCAGCACCTCTACGGCGCGGGAGGCATCCTCGCCGCCGCGGCGGCCGGAAAGATCGTGCTCTGCGACCGCTACTCGCTTTCGAGCCTTGCCTACCAGGGGATGACCTGCGGGCCGGAGCTTCCGCGGAGGCTGAACGGAGAATTCCCCGCCCCGGGCCTCACTCTCTTCTTCAGGCTCGCGCCCGAGGTCGCCATGGCCCGCGTCGCGGCGCGAGATCAGCTGGAGATTTATGAAAAACTGCACATCCAGAAGCTCGTGAGCGCCGCTTACGACGAGGTGGTGGCCGAGGCTGCCGGCAGGGGCTGGAATATCGTCACGATAGACGCCGAAAAGCCCCTCGAGGAGGTCAGCGCCCGGGTCGACGCCGCCCTCGAGGAGTATCTTCAGCGGATCAGCATGGCGTCGCCGTAGCTGAAGAAGCGGTAGCCGCCGCGCACCGCCTCGGCGTAGGCGTCCAGGATGGTCTCCCTGCCCGCGAAGGCCGACACGAGCATGAGCAGGGTCGACATCGGCGTGTGGAAATTCGTGAACAGCTGATCAACCACGTTGAAGCGATATCCCGGGTAGATGAAGATGCTCGTGCTCGAGGCGCCGGCGCGCAGGCCGCCCTCGGCCCACGCCGACTCGAGGGTGCGCAGGCTCGTGGTGCCGACGGCGAGGATCTTGCGCCCTTCCCGCTTCGCCGCGTTGACGGCGGCGGCCGTCTTCTCCGGCACCGAATACCACTCCTCGTGCATCCTGTGCCGCTCGATCTGCTCGACGCGCACGGGCAGGAAGGTTCCGAGGCCGACGTGGAGGGTCACCCACTCGATGTCGACGCCGGCCGCCGCGATCGAATCCAAGATGGGCCGGGTGAAGTGGAGGCCCGCCGTCGGGCAGGCGGCCGACCCCGTCATCCGGGCGTAGACGGTCTGGTAGCGCTCTGAGTCCGAGCCCTCGTCCCCGCGCTTGATGTAGGGCGGCAAGGGTATGTGGCCCGCCACGTCCAGGTAATCGTCGCCGATTGGGCGCGAGAACTCGAGGATCTTCTCGTCGTCCTTCTCTCCGACGATGCGCCCCTCGACCCCGCCGGGGAAGACGTAGGACCGGCCGACCCTCTGGCGGCGCGCCTTGCTGGCCATGGCGACCCAGGTCGAAGTCGACACCAGGACCCCCGCTCCGCCGGAAGCCGGGCCGAGGAGGAGGAACTCGACCTGCGCCCCGGTGTCGGCGGCCGTGCCGTAGAGCCTGGCCTTCCTCACCTTGGAATCGTTGAAGACCATGAGAGTGCCCGGCTCGAGGAAGGAGGCCAGCTCCTTCACCGAGGAATGCGTTCGCCCGCCCGAGTCCCTATCGAGGACGAAGAGGCGGGATTCCCCCCGCCGCTCGGTCGGATATTGGGCTATCAGCGCCTCGGGCAGGTCAAAATTGAAGTCGTCCGTTCTCACCGCTGTACTCCATGCCGAGATGTCGGTAGGCGAAAGGCGTCGCCACGCGCCCGCGCGGGGTGCGCGCGATGAGCCCCGCCTGGATGAGGAAGGGCTCGTAGTAGTCCTCGAGGCTGTCCACGCCCTCCCCGACCGTTATGGCCAGGGTCTCGGCGCCGACGGGCCCTCCCGAATACTTCATGATGATTGCCTTCAGGATGTCCCTGTCCAGGCGCTCGAGGCCCAGGGCGTCGACTTCGAGCCTGGAGAGGCCCTCGGCGACGACGTCGAGGTCGATCACCTCCTTGCCGGCCACCTGGGCGAAGTCGCGCATGCGGCGCAGCAGCCTGTTGGCGATGCGCGGGGTGCCCCGGCTGGTCGTGGCGAGGAGACGCATCGCGTCGGAGGCTATCCTGATGCCCAGGATCGAGGCCGATCGCCCCAGGACGAGGCCGAGCTCGTCGGCGTCGTAGTAGTCGAAGCGCATCGAGATGCCGAAGCGGCTGGCCAGCGGCGCCGAGACCATGCCCGCCTTGGTCGTCGCCCCGATCAGGGTGAAGGGCGGCACGGGCACGCGCACCGTGCGCGCCGAGGGCCCCTGCCCGATGATCCAGTCGAGCTCGAAGTCCTCCATGGCGATGTAGAGCATCTCCTCGATGGCGGGCTTCAGGCGGTGGATCTCGTCGATGAAGAAGACCGAGCCCGGACGCAGCGTCGTGAGGATCCCCGCGAGGTCCTTCGGCTTTTCGAGGGCCGGGGCGCTCGTGGGCTTGAAATCCGCGCCCATCTCCGAGGCCACGACCAGGGCGAGGGTCGTTTTCCCCAAGCCCGGCGGCCCCATCAGGAACAAGTGGTCCAAGGGCTCGGTGCGGGCCTTTGCCGCCTCGATGAAGATCGACAGGTTTTCCTTGATGCGCGCCTGGCCCTGGAACTCGCCGAGGACATGGGGCCTCAGCGAGGCTTCGCGCTCGTCCTCCGCCGGGTCGAAGGCGGGGTCCATGGTTCCCGACCCCCTCACGGCGCGCCTCCCGCGGACAGGTCGAGGAGGGCGAGCCTGAAGAGTTCCTTCTCGCCCTCGGGGCCGGCGGCGACGCCGCCCGCGTGCTTGCGGGCCGAGGCTTCGGCGGACCTGCGGTCGAAGCCCATGTCGACGAGGGCGGCCACGACATCGTCCCAGGGCGAGGCCGGCGCCCCGCCGCCCTCCGCGGAATCCGCCTCGACAAGCTTGCCCTTGAGGGCCAGCACCATCTTCTGCGCCATCTTGGGGCCGATGCCCGACACCTTCTGCAGCGCCGCGAGGTTGCCCGCGTCCAGGGCCGCGGCCAGCTCGGCCGGCGAAATCCCCGAAAGGATCTTGAGGGCCTGCTTCGGCCCGATGCCCTCGACCTTCATCAGGTCGAGGAAGATCGAACGCTCGCGCTCGGAGGGGAAGCCGAAGAGTTTCATGCCGTCCTCGTAGTGGTGGAGCCAGACGTAGACTTCGGTCTCCTCGCCCAGGGGGCCGAAGAGGCCGGCGGCGCGTGTCGGCACCGCGATGTCCCACTCCACTCCGCCCGTGAGGACGTACACCGATGAGACGCCATGGCCGGAGAGCCGGCCGATGATCCTGTTGAACATTGGGCGCAGTATAGCAGGTTTCGGCCCGACTGCGCCAGAGCGGGGCGGGCGGACAGGCCGGGCTACAGCGCGGAGGCGCCGGCCGCGTTCAAGCCGGCGGGCCCTTCGGAATTGATCCTGCAGATGGCGGCCGCCAGGGCGTCGGCGGCGTGGTCGGGCTTGGGAATGGCCCCGAGGCCGAGCAGGACCCTGACCATCTCCTGGACCTGGAGCTTGTCGGCGCGCGCGGTGCCGGTGACCGCCTTCTTGATCTGGTTGGGCGTGAATTCCGCGAGCGGCACCCCCGCCGCGGCGAAGGCCAGCTTGATCACGCCGCGCGCCTCGGCCACGGGCAGGGCCGAGCTGACGTTGCGGAAAAAGTAGAGGGCCTCGATGCCCCCTGCCGCAGGCCTATAACGTTCGAGGAGGGAGAGGATTTCTTCGTAGATTTTCTTGAGGCGCTGTTCGGAAGGATCGGAAGCTGATGTCGTGAGACACCCGTGAATCATATGGACTATCTGCCCGCCGCGCTCGACGACGAGGCCGTAGCCCAGGGAGGCCAGGCCGGGATCGATGCCGATGATGACCCTTTCGGCGGAGGCCGCCGCGGGCATCGCTCTCCCGGCCGGGAACATTGTCTACTCTTCGCTCTCGGGAAGCTCTATGTTGTGATAGACGTTCTGGACGTCCTCGTTCTCCTCGAGCCGGTCGATGAGTTTCTGGACCTTGCCGGCGGTTTCGGCGTCGCAGGCGAGAAAGGTCTCGGGAACCATGGAGATCTCCGCGCCCAGGGTCTCGAAGCTCTTCGCGTTCATGGCGTTCAGGACCGTCTCGAAGCTGCTCGGGTCGGTGTAGACCACCAGGGCGCCACCCTCGTTGACGATATCGTCGGCGCCGGCCTCGAGGCCCGCTTCCATGATCTGATCCTCGGAGTATTTCTCGCCGTCGTAGCTCAGGATGCCCTTGCGCTTGAAGAGGTAGGAGACGGAGCCGGTCGAGCCCAGGTTGGCGCCTGACCTCGTGAGGAGGTTGCGGATTTCAGCCGCGGCGCGGTTCTTGTTGTCCGTGAGCACTTCGATGAGCAGGGCGCCGCCGCCGGGAGCGTAGGCCTCGTAGGTGAGCTCCTCGTAGGTGCTCCCCTCGAGATCGCCCGTGCCCTTCTTGATGGCGCGGTCGATGTTGTCCTTCGGCATGTTGGCGGCCTTGGCCTTGAGGATGGCCGTGCGCAAGCGGGGGTTCATCTCGGGATCGCCGCCGCCCATCCTGGCCGCGATGGAGATTTCCTTGATGAACTTCGTGAACATCTGCCCGCGCTTGGCGTCGGCCAGCCCCTTCTTGTGCTTTATGGTCGCCCATTTACTATGACCAGACATAGATTCTCCTTGTCAGTATTCCACAATGACGCAAAACGATAGCATAGCCGCCAATTCGCTGTCAACTATGCCTTTAATCGCACGATGGTCTTGCCGTAGCCGCCCTCCTCCGGCCTGGCGAAGTGGTAATCCTCCACGGCGGCGTTCGAGCGCAGGTAGTCGTGGATGCCCTTGCCTAGGACACCCTCCCCGGTTCCGTGGATGATCGAGAAGAGGCCCAGCCCCTGGAGGCTGGCGGCGTCGATCTGGCGCTCGACCGCCTCCAGGGCTTCGGCGAGGCGGAAGCCGCGCAGGTCCAGCTCGAAGCTGGCGCGCGCTGAGCCCTCGGCGCCGCGTGGCGCGAGTTCGACGTCGTAGGCGGGGCGCTCGGCGGCGGCTTCCTCGGCGGCGGAAAGCTCGCCCTCCGGCACGGTGAGCTTGAGCGAGCCGATCTCGATCACCCACTTGCCCGCGGAAGCCTGGCGGATGATGCGGGCGCGGCGGCGGGAGGGGCCGTAGAGGACCTCCGCCCCCGCGGCGAGGACGAGGCGGGCTGGCGAGGCGCCGGGCGGGACCCTCCCCTGGCCCGGCCGCTTGCCGGTCCGGGCGCCGGCGGCTCCATCGGCGCCCTCCGCCTCGGAGAGCGCATCGCTGCGCGCGGCCTCTGCCGCCTCGCGCTCCTCGCGCTCGAGGACGCCGTACTGCTTTTCGACCGACTCGGCGAATTCGGCCAGGAAGGCTTTGACGTCCTTGGTCTTGTCCGTGCTCGCGCCCGACTCCCTGAGCTCGCGCACGAGGTTCTCCAGGGTCTTCCTGCTCTCGGTCAGAAGGCCGCGTATGTCGGCCAGGCCGTGGCGGCGCAACTCCAGCTCGCGCTGGCGCACGCGCAGGGCCGCCAGGTCGGCCTTCCGCTGGCGCTCGGTCACCGACTTGAGGCGCTTCTTCTGCTCGCGCTCGAGGGTCTCGAGCTCCCGGTGCTTCTCGGAGAGCCCGCGGATCAGCTCGCCGATGTCGGTGCGCTCGTCGCTCAGGTAGCCCCTGGCCTTGGCGACGATGCCCGCCTCGAGCCCCGTCTGCGAGGCGATCTCGAGGGCGCGGCTCTCGCCGGGGATGCCCATGACGATGCGGTAGGTGGGCGCGAGCCTGGCGGAATCGAACTCCATCGAGGCGTTCAGGCAGCCGGGGCGCGTGTAGCCGTAATTCTTGAGGATGCCGTGGTGGGTCGTCACCATGGTGAGGCAGCCCTTTTCGATAAAATGGTCCAGGAGGCCCATCGCGATGGCGCAGCCCTCCTCGGGATCGGTGCCCGCGCCCAGCTCGTCCAGGAGGACCAGGCTCCGCGGCGACACGCTGCGCGCCACCTCGGCGATCACCTTCATGTGCCCCGAGAAAGTGGAGAGCGACTGGTCTATGGACTGCTCGTCGCCGATGTCGGCCAGGACGGCGTCGAAGACCGGCAGCTTGGTGCCCTGCGCCGCGGGCAGGCCGAGGCCGAACTGGTGCATGAGGGCGAAGAGCCCTATGGTCTTGAGGGTGACGGTCTTACCGCCCGTGTTCGGTCCGGTGACGATGAGGGTCCGCGTCTCCTCGGGCACGTCGACGTCGATGGGCACGGCCTTTTTGCCCAGGAGGGGATGCCGCGCCCGCCAGATCGTGTAGCCGCCACCCGCCGACTCGGGCATGGCCAGTTCCTCGCGCCTGAACTGGAGGGCGCGGGCGAGCCTCTGGTCGAGCTCGGCCAGGGCCGACCGCGCTCCCCTCAGGGAGGGCGCGGCGCCGCGCAGGGACTCCGAAGTCTCCTTCAGAATCCGGAAAATCTCCGCCCGCAGCGCGGCCTCGAGCTGCACGAGCTCGTTGTTCTTCTCGACCAGGGCGGTCGGCTCGATGAAGACCGTCTGGCCGGTCGCCGAGACCTCGTGGACGATGCCCTTCACCCTTCCGCGGAAGTTGGCCCGCACCGCCAAGACCGTCCGCCCGTCGCGCACGGTGGGCTCCCCGGACTGGAGGGCCGACCTCAGGTCGGGATCGCCCCGGTAGGAGTCGGCGATGGTCAAAAGGTCGCGGTTCGCGCGGGAAATGCCGTCCCTGATGCGCTTTATCTCGGGAAGGTCGCGCAGCTCGCCCTCGGGCGTGAGCACGTCGAATATTATTTTGTATACATGCTGAAGTTTCGGACAACCCGCAAGCACTGAGGCGCTCGAGTTTCCGGCCCAATGCGCCGCCATCGCCGCGGCGTCGTAGTCCCCCGGCTCGACGCCATCCCCCTCCTCCGATCCCCTGCCGCCGAGCCCTATCCTTGAAAAGAGCGCGACCAAGCGGTCGAAGTCCTTCGCCCAGAGGCCGATGGCGAAGAGTTCGTCGAGCTCGAGAGTCATGCCGGCGACGCCCAGGCGCTTCAAGGCGCCTTCGATCCGCGGAAAGGAGAAGGAAGGCAGCTCGTTTGCGTCGAAGAAGCCGGCTATCGCGCCGATCTCCCCCTTGAAGCGCTCCAGGGCGCCCGAGTCGTCGGTGGGAAGCGAGGCGCGCACCAGGTCGCCTCCCTCCTGGGAGAGGCAGTAATCGGCCACCCTGTCGCGGATGCGGAAGAAGTCGAGCAGCCCGAGGCTGTGTTCGTTGTTCAAAAACATCGGTTATATCCTAGAAAAGCGCATCGTGCTCTTCGAGGTCGGCGGAGCCCGAACCCCGAATCCTCGTCCTCGCCTTGCCGACGAGCCCCCGCTCCCTGCGGCCCGGATCGCGCACGCCGGATTTCTTCCAGGCGATCGGCTGGTCGAGCTCCTCGCGGATGCGGAGATAGCTCTCGTAGCGATCCGGGTGGATGGTCCCCTCCTCGACGGCCAGACGGACGGCGCAGCCCTCCTCGTCGGTGTGGGAGCACTTGGAGCCGTAGGCGCAATCGCTGATGAGGGGGAGCATCTCGGGAAAGCAGGCCGCGAGATCGCCAGCGGGCAGGCTGCGCAGGGCCAGCCGCCTTATGCCGGGCGTGTCGATGATCCGTATCCCCTCTTCCCCGCCGATGTCGGCGCCGGAGACGGCTCCGACGCCGGAGCTTGCTCCGGGAAGGATCATCTCCGCCATCGTGGTCGTATGCTTCCCTCTGTCATATTTTTCAGACACCTCGCCCGTGCGGCGCTCGATTCCGGGAAACAAAGTGTTGAGCAAGCTCGATTTGCCGACGCCCGACTGGCCCGCGAAGACGCCGACCTGGCCACGCAGGAGGCCGAGCAGCTGGTCCACGCCCTCGCCGGAACGGGCGCAGGTCCTCACGACGCTGTAGCCTAGCGCCTCGTAGTCGCGCAGGCGCTCGGTGACATCCTCGGGAATGCCGAGGTCGGTCTTGTTGAGCACGATCACGAAGGGGACCCTCGCCCACTCCGCCAAAACGGCCAACCGGTCGATGAAGCGCGGCCTGAAGGGTGGAAGGCGCGGCGAAGCGACGCAGAAGACCCTGTCGATATTGGCGGCGATCGCCTGCTCGGCCTTGCCCTTCTCGTTGTACCGGCCGAAGGTGTTCCTGCGCGCCCGCAGGGCGGTGATCATGCCCTTGCCGTCCTCGGTGGGGGATACCTCGACGGAATCGCCGACGGCGAGGCCGTTGTAGGTGCCGGCGAGCGACTTTATCCGCTTGCCCTTGATCGAGCAGAGCCTCGTCGCCCCGTCGTCGCAGAGGACGCGGGCAGTGTTGTTGGTCGAGGAGACCACGGTACCGTTCATTCGGCCACCCGGGGCATCCTAGAGCCGCTCCGGCGGCTGGAGGCCGAAGCGCCGGGCCCACTGCCCGTAGGAAGGAGCGAAGGGCGGATCGCTCGTGAGGAAGAACCGGCCCGGCCGCCGCGCCGCGGCTTCGGCCGATGCGCCCGGTCCGCCAGGGACGCCCGGCGCATCCGAACGCTCGCCGACGATCTGCGCGATGCGGTCCGCCACGCCGCGGCGGGCATCGACGATCTCGACGCCTTCGCCGCCCAAGGCTTGGGCGCAGGCGGCTATGTCCGTCTCGAGGTGCAGGTAGTGGGTGCAGGCCAGCACGATGCGATCCACGCCGCCCTCCAGGAAGCGCCTGACGTAGGGCTCGACCGCGGCCCGCCTCTCCGCCTCGCTGGAGGAAAGGTAGCGTCGCTCGACGAAGGAGACGAGATCCTGGGCGGGAAGCCTCATCACCTCCAGCTCGGGGGCGAAGCGCGCGATCAGGTCGTCGATGCAGGGGTCGGCGATCGCCCGCTCGGTGGCCATGACGCCGATGCGACCCGTGCGCGAAGTCTCGGCCGCCGGCT
>JAJTBU010000057.1 GCA_021286735.1 bacterium | reverse complement strand
CCGCCAAGCTCTTCTTCTCATCGGAGGCGATAAGAAGGGCAAGAACGAAAAGGACTTCTACAAGAAAATGATTCAGGCAGCCGAGGCGCTCATAGAGCGTTATCGGCATTGATCGGGAGACAATATGGCAAGGGTAAAGAATGCGATCGAGGCGATGGAAGGGGTTATGAGTGAAGATCAAGTCCGCCGTGCCCGCGCCACTGCCGAGCGTGAAATTCTCGCTATCAGGCTCGCCGGGCTAAGAGAGCGTCGCGGCATAAAGCAAAACGGACTTCCCGCTTTCAGTCAAACAGCCGTGTCTAAGCTCGAGAGGCGGAAGGATATGAAAATATCCACTCTCGTGGAGTATTTAGAGGGTCTTGGCATGGGACTTGAGCTTCGGGTCTACCCGAAAGGTGAACAGGAAACCACTCAGGGCGAGACTTTGCTCAAGGTTTAGCGCTCTTGCATGAGCCGCTGAGGCAAGATCGTCGCCATTTTCGATCTGAAGAACGCCGCGCTCCACGCACTCACCGAGAATCTTCCTCCGGGGATTCCCCGGAGTTTTTTTTGCTCTTGAATACTATACAAATGTATAGCTATAATTGAAACATGAGAGGAGAAGGATGGCTTGAGCCTGCCGACGTCCGCTTCGGCGTCGCGCTTCCCGATGAGCGGGGGGCTCGGGGCGCGTGGAATGCGTGGGACGCGGTGGGGGCTTTTGCCGCATCGGCGGGCCCAGCCGGTACGCTCGAACTGCCCCTGGAGTCCTTCCTGAGCCGCGCCGGGGACGCGGCCGCCCTTGCCGCGGCTCTGCCCGCCGGCGTCGATCTCTGCCTCAGGCTCGGGCCGGACTTTATAGGGCCGGCGCTCATGGGTGGCCGCGCGGCGTTCGGCGGAGCAGGAACCTCCGGGGCGGCCAGGGCGACCGAGGCAAGCCTGGCGTTCGCGGCCGCGGGGGCATCCGGTGCGGCCGAAGGAGCCGGCTCCGTCGAGGCGGCCTACCTGCGGGCTGTCGCCGCCTGCCGCCGCGCCGCCGACGATCCCGCCCTCGGGGGGCGGGTGGTCGCCTATCTCCTCGAGTTCCCGAACTCGATTCCCTACGGGCCCGCGGCGCGGCGGCACCTGGACCGGGCCCTGCGCGACCTCGCGGGGCTTTCGCTCACGGTCGCCTTCTACGGGGCCGACTGGTATTCGGTCCGCGTGGTCGAGGGCCTCAAGGAGCGCGGGGCCGCCCTCTGCCTCCTCGACCTGCCCCGGGGGCCCACGGGCCTTCCCGCCATCGACGTCGCCACGGCGCCCCTCGTCTATGTGAAACGCTGGGGCGGAGATTCTCTGGAGGCCTGGGTTCCCCGGCTGGAAGCTTTGGCTATCCGCGCCGAGCGGCTGCGCGTCCTCGTCGCGGCCCGGGGGGCCTCCCCGGGGGACGTTCTCGCCGCGGCCAGGCAGGCCGCCGCGATGCGGACCGCGTGGGTCCTCCGCGCCGGGGCCGGCGCCGAGCCACGATGCGCGGGCGACGGCGCGTCGGACCTTACGCTCCGCGCGGCGGTCGCGCCGGAGGAGGGCTTCTGATGGGCGGCACGATTCTCCACATCAACGCCGTCGGCCTCATGGCGGCCCTCGAGGAGGGGATGGACCGGAGCCTGAGGGGCCGGCCCTTCGTGATCGCGCGCGAGGGCGCGCCCCGGGCCGTCGTCCTCGACCTTTCGCCCGAGGCGCACCGCGGCGGGATCGCGCGGGGCATGATGCTCTCGCTGGCGCAGCGCCGCTTCCCCGGCTTGGCCGTGCGGCCTCCTCGCCCCGAGCGCTGCCGCGCCGCCGACGAGGCCATGTGGAAGGTGGGCATGTCCTTTTCGCCTCTCGTGGAAAGGGCGGGGCAGGGGCACCTCTACGTGGACCTCGCGGGCACGGAGCGCATCAGCGGGCCGCCTCAAGACGCCGTCCAGAAGATTCGCCTGCGCATTCTCGACGAGACGGGCGTGAGTCCGGCCCTCGCCCTTTCCTCCAACAAGACCGTCTCCAAGGTGGCAACGCGCGTGTTCAGGCCCGGAGGCTTCATCGCCCTCATGCCGCACGAAGAGCGGGGCCTGGTCAGGCTCCAGCCCGTCGAGCTCCTGCCGGGCGTGGGGCCGGCGCTCAAGGACAGGCTGAACCTCCTCGATATCGACGACATCGGCGGCATCGCCGACCTGAGCTCCTTCGAGGCGAGGGCGATCGGCCCGCGCGGCCCGGACCTGGTCGCCAGGGCCCAGTGCGTCGACGAATCGCCCGTGAATCCCGAGCCCCCTGAGCGCCGCTGCATGCGAGAAGGCATCCTTCTCGAGCCGGACACCATCGAGCCCGAACCATTGCGCCTTCGCATCCTCTATCTTGCCGAGCGCCTCGGCTTTGCGGCTCGGAGGGAGGGGCTCGGCGGGCGCCGCCTCACGCTGCGCCTCGACTACAGCGACGGCCGCTTCGCCTCGGCCACGGCGCGTCAGCCCTGGCTTCTCGCCGGCGACAGCGAGATATCGGAGGCGGCCTGGGCCCTGGCCCGGCGGGCGATGGAGCGCCGCGTGCGGGTCAGGCGCCTTTCGGTCGAGCTTTCCGACCTGGGTTCCGCGGGGCCTGAGCTGGACCTCTTCGAGCCGGCCGACGCCAAGGCGCAGCGGCTTCAGACGGTCCTGGACCGCGTCCACGGCAAGTACGGCCTCTTCGCGCTCACGCCTTGCGCCTTCCTGGGCGCGGGGATCGCGCCGCCGGCCGAAGCCTTCGCGGGGACCTGAGATGCTCACTCCACTCATCCTGCGATCCTCGTACTCGATGCTGCGCGGCGTGCCGACGCCGGAGGCCTTGGTGGGCGCGGCCTCGGCTGCCGGTCTGGAGCGCCTCGCCCTGACGGACAGGAACGGCGTCTACGGCGTTCCGACTTTTGTCGAAGCCTGCCGCAAGGTTGGCATCGCGCCGATGGCGGGCGTCGAGCTCGCCTACGAGGGCGGGCGTGCCATCCTTCTTCCGCGCACGAGAGCCGGCTTTTCCGCGATCTGCAGGTTGCTGACCCTGCGGGCCGCGGCCCCTGCCGCCTTCGACGTCCGGGCGGCCATCGCCGGACTCCTCGGGCGGGCAGCGGTGCCGACAGTCTTGGCGCCGTTCGCTTCGGCGCCAGCCGGTTCCGCACAGAGGGCGGCCGTGCCGCCCGCGCCGGCAAGCTTGGCACCTCTCGATTCCGCATCAGCCGACGACGCTCTCTTCGTTCTTACGGACGATCTTGACTTGCTGGGAAGGCTTTCGCCGTCGGAAACCCTCTATGCTCTTGCCACGCCCTGCAACCGGAGCGCCTGGCGCCGCCTCGCCTCCTCGAGGCACAGGCCAGCGGCTTCGCCCGAGATTAGTTTTCTGGAGCCGGGCCAGCACGAAACCCAGCGCCTTCTCCTCGCCATAGGCGCGAAAAAGACGGTGCACGATATCGAGGACCGCCTTCTCGACCCGCCCGAAGCCCTGTGGTCCCCTGGGCAGCTGGGGGAGGGCGGCCCTGCAGGCGAACTTTGGCATGAGGCGGGCGACGTTGGCCTGCCTGCCGGCGCCAGCCGCCTGGCGCCGAATCTCTGGGCCTGCCGCTCCGATCTCCTGCCCTGGCTCGAGGAGGCCTTCGCCGCCAACGGCTTCATCGCGCGCGGCGCGCTCGCGGAGCCTTTTTCCGGCTTCGTCTTCCCGCGCTTCGACCAGGCGGGCGGCAAGGGCGCAGGCCGCGCCTCGGAACCCTCGCGGCCCGCCTCCGGCTCCTCGATCGCTTCCGAATGCCTGCGCGACCTCGTCCTCAAGGGCGCGGCAAGGCGCTACGGCGTGGCGAGCCCCGCGGTGACCGAGCGGATCGAGTACGAGCTCGGCCTGATCGAGAGGAAGGGCTTTTGCGATTACTTCCTCGTGGTCAAGGAAATCGCCTCCTGGGCGTCCCGCACCTGCGGCCGCGGCAGCGCGGCGGCGAGCATCGTCTCCTACTGCCTCGGCATCACCGAGGTGGATCCCCTCCGCCACGGGCTTTACTTCGAGCGCTTCCTGAATCCCGACCGCAAGGACCCGCCCGATATCGACGTCGACTTCGCCTGGGACGAGCGCGACGCCCTCCTGGAGAAGGTGACGCTCGTCTACGGCCCCGGGCGCACGGCCCGCGTGGCCAACCACAATTGCTTCCGCCGCCGCTCGGCCCTGCGCGAAACGGCCCACGCATACGGCATGCCCGACGCCGAGATCGCCGAGTTCGAGCGCTCCCTCGACCTGGACCCGGAAGGCAACCTCGCCGCGGCAGACCCCGAATGGAAGGCGGTCGCCGAAGCCTCCGCGAAGATCGTGGGGCTGCCGCGCCACCTGGGCACCCACTCCGGCGGCGTCGTCATCGTCCCGGGAAACCTCGCCGACCACGCGCCTGTAGAGACGACGGGCACCGGGATCAGGGTGATCGCCTGGGACAAGGAAGGGGCCGAGGAGGCGGGCCTCGTCAAGATCGACCTCCTGGGGAACCGCTCCCTGGCCGTCGTGCGCGACGCCCTCGCCAACCTCGAGGCCAACGGCGAGCCCATTGACCGGACTTCCTGGCGCCCCCTCGACGACCCCGCCACGGTCGCCCTCCTGGCCCGCGGCGACACCATGGGCGTCTTCTACGTCGAGAGTCCCGCCATGCGCATCCTCCAGGCCAAGACAAAGCGGGGCGACTTCGAGCACTTGGTGATCCATTCCTCCATCATCCGCCCGGCCGCGAACAAGTATATCAACGAGTACGTCGACCGCCTCGAAGGCAAGCCCTGGAAGCCCTTCCACCCCCGCCTCGCGGGCCTCTTCAACGAAAGCTTCGGCATCCTCTGCTATCAGGAGGACGTCTCCAAGGCGGCCATCGCCCTGGCGGGCTTCTCCGCCGCCGAAGCCGACGGCATCCGCAAGATCCTCTCCAAGAAGGATGCCGAGGTCCGGCTTCGGGAGTACCGCGGCGCCTTCCTTTCGGGCGCAGCCGCCCGGGGCGTCGACCCCGAGAGCGCGGAGGCGGTGTGGGCGATGATCTGCTCCTTCTCGGGCTATTCCTTCGTAAAGGCGCACTCGGCGAGCTACGCCATGCTCTCTTTCCAATCCGCTTATCTGCGCGCCCACCACCCGGCTGAGTTCATGGCGGCAGTGCTGTCCAACCACGGCGGCTTCTATTCGACGCTCGCCTACGCCAGCGAGGCGCGCAGGATGGGTCTGATCCTCCTCGGCCCCGACGTGAACGCGAGCGCCTTCCGCTGCTCCGGATCAGGCCGCAGGCTGCGCTTCGGGCTCTGTATGATCCCCTCCCTAGGCGCCAAGCTTGCCGAAGAGCTCCTGGCGGAGCGGGGGCGGCACGGCCCCTACCGTTCCGCCGAGGACTTCGCGAATCGCCTTAACTTCGATCGCGCCGAGGCCGAGGCCCTGGTGGGCTCAGGCGCCTTCGACAGCCTCCTCGGCGGCAGGCCGCGCTCTTCCGCCCTCATGACGCTCCTCTCCCTCTGCGTGGCGAGGGAAGGGGAGGCTTCTGCCAGCGCCCCGAGCCTCTTTCCCGAGGACGAAACCCCGGCGGGCGGCGGCTCGTTCGGCGGCGCAGCGCGCGGCAGCGCCCCGCGCGCGAGCAGCGATCCCGCCGCCTTCACCGCGGCGCTCCCGGCCGCGGCCCCCGAAGCCTCGCCGAGACGGCGCCGCCAGGCCGAGTTCAAGTACCTGGGCACCACCCTCGATGTCCATCCCCTCGAACTCTGGCCCCGCGCCTTCGCCCGGCCCCGCGACCGTGCCCGCGACCTGCCGCGCTCGGTCGGCCGCCGCGTCACTGTCCTCGCCTGGCCTATCACGGCGAAGCCTGTCCTCACCGCGGCGGAGGAGCAGATGGAGTTTGTCTCCTTCGAGGACGAGACGGCCATCTTCGAGGCCGTCCTCTTCCCAGCCGCCTACCGCCGCTTCCGCCACCTCCTTTTCGAGAGCAGGCCGCTCTGGGTCTGCGGCCTCGTCGAGCGCGACCGCGGCGCGATAACCCTGACCGTCGAGTCCATCGTCCCCGCCTAGGCCTTGACAAATTCTAGAAAAGCATTAAAATAAGATACTGTTATCTGATTTAAGCAATCGCGCTCGATAGGCGCGGAGGGGAGGGCTTCCATGGACAAGATCGTCGCCATTTCCGACCGAACGCGGCGCTCCATGCCCTCGCCCTGGCCGCCTGCGACGGCGGCTCCATCGCCGCCAAGGCCGCTGCGGAGCGCCTCGGCGTCTCGCCCACCTATCTGGCCAAGATTCTGCAGAGTCTGGCGGCCAAGGGGCTCATCGCCTCGGTGCGGGGCATAGGCGGCGGCTTCTCCCTTCTCTCGCCCGCCTCGACGTTGCGCTGCATGGACGTGCTCGTCGCCCTGGACGGGCCGCTGCCCGAGCACTACTGCCTCTTCGAGCGCGCCGTTTGCGCCACGCGCCAGTGCGGCTTCAAGGGCCTCTGCGACGAGACGGCGGCGAAAATGCGCGCTACGCTCGAAGGCACGACGATCGCCGACCTCGCCCGCAGCTTCGGTTGCGCGAACGCGGAAGCGGGCTCGGCCAAGGATTAGGGAACAGCGCGGCGCCCTTTTTGAGACGCCGCTTTACGATCAACAAGGAGGCGATAGGAATGTTCTGCCACCAGTGTCAGGAAATGATGAAGAATTCGGGCTGCGCCCTCGCCAAGGGCGTCTGCGGCAAGACAGCCGAAGTGTCCGACCTGCAGGACCTCGTGATCCACGTCTGCAAGGGAATCGGCTTCTGGGCGGCCAGGGGCGCCGCGGCGGGAATCTACGACGAGAAGGCGGCCTTCTTCGTCGACCGCATGCTCTTCGCCACCATCACCAACGCCAACTTCTCGGCCGGCGATTTCGAAGCCTGGATCGCCGAGGGCCTCGCCCTCCGCGACGGCCTGCGCGCCGCCTGCGCCAAGGCTGGAGTCGGGGCCTCAGGCAGCCTCCCCGACGCGGCAACCTGGGCGGCTTCCACGCCCGAGGCTATCCGCGCCGCGGCCTCTCTGGGCGTGGGCGGCTGGAAGGAAATCGCCGACGAGAACGTCCGCGCCCTCCAGTCCCTCGTCCTCTACGGCCTGAAGGGCATGGCGGCCTACGTCGAGCACGCCTACGCCATCGGCAAGAAGTCCGAGGAGGTCTTCCGCTTCATGCTGCGCGCCCTCGCCGACCTCACCGATGCGACGAAGACGGCCGACCAGCTCACCGCCCTCGTCCTCGAGACGGGCGAGTACGGCGTCAAGGCGATGGCCCTCCTGGATTCCGCGAATTCGGGCGCCTACGGCAGCCCCCGCATCACCAAGGTGAAGACCGGCGTCAGGAACCGCCCCGGCATCCTCGTTTCCGGCCACGACCTCGTGGACCTGCACGACCTTCTCGAGCAGACCAAGGGTACGGGCGTCGACATCTACACCCACGGCGAGATGCTTCCCGCCCACTACTACCCCTTCTTCGAAAAGTACGACAATCTCTACGGCAACTACGGCGGCGCCTGGTGGAGCCAGAACGCGGACATCGAGAGCTTCGGCGGTCCCGTCCTCTTCACCTCGAACTGCCTCGTGCCGCCCAAGGAAAGCTACAAGGCGCGCGTCTTCACCACGGGCGTCGTTGGCTTCGACGGCTGCGCCCGCATCGCCGACCGCGAGCCCGGCAAGATGAAGGACTTCTCAGCCCTCGTCGCCCTGGCTAAAACGTGCCCGCCTCCCAAGGAGCTGGAGAACGGCGAGATCGTCGGCGGCTTCGCCCACGACCAGGTCTTCGCCCTGGCCGACACCGTGGTCGGCGCGGTCAAGTCCGGCGCCATCAAGCGTTTCGTGGTGATGGCTGGCTGCGACGGCCGCCAGCCCGGCCGGTCCTACTACACCGACGTGGCCGAGAAGCTGCCCAAGGACGCGGTCATCCTCACCGCGGGCTGCGCCAAGTACCGCTACAACAAGCTCAACTTGGGCGACATCGGCGGCGTGCCCCGCGTCCTGGACGCCGGCCAGTGCAACGACTCCTATTCCCTCGCCCTGATCGCGCTCAAACTCAAGGAGATATTCGGCCTGGACGACGTGAACAAGCTGCCGCTCTCCTTCGACATCGCCTGGTACGAGCAGAAGGCCGTCCTCGTCCTCCTGGCCCTCCTCTACCTCGGCTTCAGGAACATCAGGCTGGGGCCGACCCTGCCCGGCTTCCTCTCGCCGGCGGTGGCCACCGTCCTGGTCGAGAATTTCGGCATCAAGGGGATCACGAACGCCGACGACGATGTCGCCGCCATGATGGCCGGTGCCTGAGGTTCCTCTGAGCCGGCGCGCCGATTCGGCGCTCGCCGCGCATGATCGACGGCGCCTTCCGGGGCGGCCGGGCCATCGCCCGGCCGCCCTTTTTTTTGCTCTCTTTATCCCATTGACAGTTCCGTCATCGAGGTCTATAGTCCCTGCCGGATATAACGATATAGCAATATCCCTATATCATTATGGAGTGATTGATCCATGGCCGACCTGAAGCACGATTCAGCCCGCGCGGCCGAGATCGCCGACATCCTAAAGGCCCTCTCGCACGCCACCCGCCTCATGATCGTCGCCCGTCTCTGCGACGGCGAGGCGAACGTGGGCGAACTCGCCTCCTGCCTCGAGACCCCGCAAGCCCTCGTCTCCCAGCAGCTCCGCATCCTGCGCATGTCCGGCCTCGTCGAGTTCCGCCGACAGGGAGGCTTCGCCCTCTACAAGCTCGCCAAGCCCCACCTCGTCGACCTTTTGCATTGTCTCGAGCGCTGCCGATCCGGCGGCGACTGATACTTCCTCAAAGGACAGGGTATGGATATCGAAAAAGAAATCGCCGAGCTCAAGGCCAAGGTCGACGCCATGCCGGGCGCCGAGAACAAGCTCTCGATGGTCGTCTTCTCGGGCGACCTGGACAAGCAGCTCGCCTCCATGATCATTGCCACGGGCGCCGCGGCGATGGGCATGAAGGTGGTGCTCTTCTTCACCTTCTGGGGCACGGCCGCCCTCCGCGATCCCGCAAAGAAGGTCGGCGGCAAGTCCTTCATGGGCAAGATGTTCGGCATCATGCTCCCCAAGGGGCGCAACAAGCTCAAGCTCTCGCAGATGCACATGGCGGGAGCCGGCACGGCGATGCTCAAGGGACTGATGAAGAAGAAGAACGTCGCCAGCCTGGACCAGCTCTTCGAAGCGGCGGCCATGCTCGGCGTCGAGATCAACATCTGCGAGATGTCGATGGATCTCATGGGCATGAAGCGCGAGGAGATGATCGACTATCCGAACATGAAAGTGGTGGGCGTGGCTTCCTTCCTCGGCGACGCGAAGGAATCCGCCGTTCAGCTCTTTATTTGACCTATAATTCTTGTATAAGGAGAAAAACTATGTCTGATTACGCGATTTCGAAAACGCTCGACTGCAAGGGGCTGGCCTGCCCGATGCCCATCGTCCGCCTGAGCATGGAGATTTCCAAAGTGAAGGTCGGCGAGGTGATCGAGATGCTCTCCACCGATCCCGGCTCGCTGGCCGACGTGCCGTCCTGGGCGAAGTCCACCGGCAACGTCGTGCTGGAGAACAAGCAGGAGCCCGGCCTCATCCGCTTCTACGTGAAGCGCCAGAAGTAGCGTCCCCCATGGCTGGCATCTACTATTTCATCATGGTGCCGATGGTCTACATCTCCGTGGCGGTCATGATCGTCGGCATCGCGGTGAAGATCGCCTCGATCGTCGCCGCGCCGGCGCCCGCCTACAGCCTGAAGACCTATCCCGCCAGGGAGCGGCCGGGGCTGGCCGCCCTGGCCGACACCTTCGGCATGGGCATGATCCGCAAGCGGAATCCGGTATTCTGGTTCTTCCTGGTCTGGTTCCACCTGGGCATCCTCTTCCTGATCCTGGGCCACCTGGACCTCTTCCCTGCCATCCATATCGTTCCGGCCGCGTCGCGGCACATGGTGGGCGCGGGGGCGGTCGGCGTGTCGGTCACGGTGCCGGCCTTCTACTTCCTGTTCAGGCGCTTCGCTGGGCAGAACAGGCACATCTCCGTCCCCTCCGACTACCTTCTCCTCCTTCTCCTCCTCTTCATCTTCCTTCTCGGGGATATGATCAGCTGGGGCAACTCCTGGACGGCGCACGGCTTCGTGATGACGAAGGCCTCCTTCCGCGCCTATTTCGGCATCCTCTCGGGCTTCACCTTCGTCGATCCGCGGACGGTGCTCCACGGTTCGCACTACCACTTCGTCGTGCTCCATGTCCTCCTGGCCGAGCTCTTCATGATGATCCTGCCCTTCAGCAAGATCGTGCACACGTTCTTTAGCCTTCCGCTGAACCTGCTGAGGAGGAGGTAATCCATGGACGAAGTGATGACCAACTATCTCAAGGGCCTCTTCGAGACTAAGCTCAACAAGGCCATGAG
>JAJTBU010000422.1 GCA_021286735.1 bacterium | reverse complement strand
CCCCCGAATCCCGCACGCGCGGCAGGAGGCCCGCGGGCTTGAAGATCATCATGAAGAGGAGGGCGAGCCCGAAGAACATCAGCCTGTACTTCGCGAAGGGCCTGAATATCTCGGGGAAGATCGTGATCGCGATCGCGCCCAGCATCGTCCCGGGAATGGAGCCCAGGCCCCCGAGGAGGACGATGCAGAAGAGAAGGGACGATTCCATGAAAGTGAAGCTCTCGGGCGATACCGACATCTGCTTGGAGGCGTAGATGTTGCCCGCCACGCCGGCGATCGCCGCGCCGATCACGAAGGCGGCCAGCTTGTAGTGCCGCACGTCGACGCCCAGTGCCTCGGCGGCCGTCTCGTCCTCGCGGATGTAGTTCCAGGCGCGCCCGACCCGCGAGCGCTGCAGCCGCACCAGCGCGAAGGTCGTCAGGGCGATCACGCCCCATATGAGATAGTAGAACTGCCGCGAGCTAACGATGGGCACGATGAAGACCGGCGTGTCGATCCCGTTGATCCCGTTCGGCCCGCCGGTGAGGCCCAGGGGATTGTTGATCATCGTCAGCCTGACGATCTCGCCGATGCCGATCGTAACGATGCAGAGATAGTCGCCCTTCAGGTGGATGACGGGCGCGGTGACGATCCAGGCGAAGAGCCCCGCGGCGAGGGCCGAGATCGGCAACAGGAGGAGGATCGGCAGGTGGAGCTGGGTGTTGAGGATGGCCGTGGCGTAGGCCCCGATGGCGTAAAAGCCCGTGTGGCCCAGGTCGAAGAGTCCGACCTCGCCCAGCACGATGTTGAGGGAGAGCCCCAGGAGGGCGTAGATCCCGCAGTAGAAGCCGACGTCGATCCAATAGTTGTCGACGAAGGGGAGGAGGGGGAAAATCACGAGCAGGGCCGCCGCGCCGATCGTGAGCGTCCTGCGGTCGATCCTCCGTCCGCCACCATCCTCGCCCCGGGCGAGCACGCGGTCCAGTATGCTCTTGGTTATGTTGGTCATACCTTCTCCGCGGTCTTTTCGCCTAAGAGCCCCGTGGGCCTGAAAATGAGGGTCGCGATGAGGAGGACGAAGACGAAGACGTCCTTCCACGCGCCCGAGACGTACCCGGAGAGGAGGGATTCCACGATTCCGAGAAGGAGCCCGCCGATCATCGCGCCGGGGATGTTCCCGATGCCGCCGAGGATCGTGGCCGTAAAGGCTTTCAGGCCGTAGTTCCAACCCATGTTGAAGCTTATCGCGCGGTAGTAGAGGCCGTTCATGAGGCCGGCGACGCCGCCCAGGCCGGGGCCCAGCGCGAACACGAAAAAGATGACCTTCTTCACGTCGATGCCCACGAGGGTGGCGGTGTCCCTGTCGAGGGCGGCGGCGCGGACCGCCGCGCCGAAGGTGGATTTCTCGATGACGAGCCATATGACGAGCATGAGGGCGAAGGAAATGCCCAGGATGGTCACTTGGAGTTCGGTGACGGGAATGCCCGCCACCTGGAAGCGGTACGAGGGCACCACCGAGGCGGGAAAGGCCTGGGGCCTCGCCCCCC
>JAJTBU010000056.1 GCA_021286735.1 bacterium | reverse complement strand
GGCCGTCGCTCTCGATAAGTACACGGTGGAAGTGCATTTAACCGCGCCCTTCTCCGGCTTCCTGAACGGCATCGCCTCGCGCGCGGCGCTGATTTTCAGCAAGGCGTACTTGGACAAAGTGGGCGTCGCAGGCTATCTGAAGGCGCCGATCGGCACCGGTCCCTACAAGATCGCCTCGGTCTCGAGCGATCTCTTCAAGCTTGAAGCCTTCCCCGATTATTGGGCGGGGCCCGCCAAGATCAAGAGCGTGGAAATCCGCATAAGGACCGATCAGAGCACGCAGCTGATCGCGCTTGAAAGCGGCGATGTGGATTTTGTCCTGTCGCCGTCCATCGCCAGCGGTTCAAAGCTTAACAAGTCCAGGGGCGTCGTGTTCGAGACCGGAGACTCGGCGGGTCGCGTGGCCATGCTGATGAACGACAATCCGGGATATCCCGGAAAGGACAAGAACTTCCGCAAGGCGGTGCAGGCCGGCATCAACAAGAAAGACATCATCCTGGGAGCCACCGAAGGACTCGCGACCCAGCTCGATATCGACATGTGCGACTCATATTCCGGACGGCCCTCTGGATTCAACGTCGTGAAATACGATGCGCAGAAGGCCAAGGAATATCTGAAGGCTTCCGGCTACAAGGGCGAGCCCTTCGAGATGATCGTGCAGACCGGCACCATAAACGAACCTGTCGCCCAGATACTGCAGGCCCAGCTGATGGAGATCGGCATCAACGCGACGGTTAAGGCATTGGACACCGCCCGACAACCACCAATTCCCGAGATCGAAGGAAATATACGATCTCGGCATGAGCGGGCGCGCCGCGCAAGGCGAGGCGAGGAAAGCCATCTACCTCAAGTGCGTCAACATCGTCACGGAAGAAGCGTATCAGATCCCGATCTTCGCCGCCGTCAACACGGTGGCGTACAGGAACACCCTCCAGGGCATCAAGATTCACCCCCTCAACCTGTTGTTCTTCTACGATTGGTCTTATAAATAGCAGAACGACGGCATAAAGCGAGTTTGACGGTTTCCAAATCGAGCTTCGCGTTTGGAAACCGTCTTTTTCACCTCTGCGTCCAGGAGCGGAATTTTGAGCAAGTATATTTTCAGAAGACTTTTGATGTTGATTCCTGTAGTGCTTGGAATCACCTTTTTAATATTTCTAATACTCAGCCTTTCGCCCGGAGATCCGGCCATCCTTATCCTGGGGAGCGACGCGTCGCACGAGGCGCTCGTGGCGAAGCGCGCCGAACTCGGGCTCGACAAGCCGATGATCGTCCAGTACGCCAACTACGTATTGAAAGTCTTCCAGGGCGATTTCGGGAAGTCCTGGATCGATGGGAACAATGTGCTGCCCATGTTTTTGGAGCGGGTTCCCTACACTCTCTATCTCGGATCGCTGGCCATGCTGTTCGCGGTCATCCTGGGAATCCCGCTCGGCGTGGTCGCGGCGATAAAACAGCATCATTTGGTGGATTATTTTTCCATAGCATCCGCGATCATCCTTTTCTCGCTGCCGGCCTTCTGGTTCGGGATGATGGCGCAGATCCTCTTCAGCCTCATCTTGGGGTGGCTGCCCGCAGCGGGGGCCGATACGCCGAGGCATTTCATCCTCCCCGCGCTGACGCTCGGAGCCAATATTTTCGCGTCCCAAATTCGCATGACGCGTACGAGCATGCTCGATGTCGTCAAGCAGGACTTCATAAGGACCGCTCGCGCCAAGGGTGTTCCCGAACTGAAAGTCATCACGAGGCATGTGCTGCGGAACGGGATGCTTCCCGTGGTCACGCAGATCGGAATTTCATTCGCCTCGTGCATGGGGGGCTCCGTCGTGACCGAAATGGTATTCTCAATACCTGGCATTGGGTCGCTTCTGATAAACGCCGTGAAATCAAGGGATATCCCCGTGGTCATGGGAACGCTGATATTCGTCGCGATCGTCGTGGGAATAATCAATTTGATCGTCGACATCATCTACGCGTTCATCGATCCGCGGGTCAAGTTCAAGGGGTAGAAGATTGGCAAGGGTAAACGGAGATATGCGCCCAATGAATACTAGCGAACAGCTTCCAAAGGGAAAGGCGATACGCGGACGCGGAATATGGGGAATGGTGTGGTTCCGCTTCAAGAAAAACAAACTGGCGATGATCGGGCTAGTCCTGCTGCTGATCATGGTCGCGGCGATTCTAGCCGCCCCGCTCTTCGTGGATGAAAAAGCGGTTTCAGCGCAGAAGATAATGAACAGGTTCCAGAAACCGGGCGGGGCGCACATATTCGGAACCGATCAGTTCGGCCGCGACCTTTTCGCCCGGATCATCTACGGCGGCCGAATTTCGCTGTTCGCGGGATTGGCGGTCGTCTGCATTTCTTTCATCGTCGGGTGTTCGCTCGGCGGAGCCGCGGGGTATTTCGGCGGCCTGGTCGATACGGTGATCATGCGCGTGGTCGACATGCTGATGGCGATACCGGCCATGCTTCTTTCGATGGCGGTCGTCGCGGCGCTCGGGCCTGGCGTCGACAAGCTGATAATCGCGCTGAGCATCGCCCAGATCCCGAGATTCACGCGGGTCGTCAGGGCCTCGATTCTCTCTCTCCGAAACCAGGAGTTCGTGGAAGCGGCCAAATGCTGCGGCACGAATTCGGCGCGGATCATATTGAAGCACATTCTGCCCAACGGCATGGGCCCCGTCATCGTGTCCGCCACGCTCACGCTCGGCCAGGTGATCATCAACATCGCGTCGCTGGGATTCTTGGGCATCGGCGTATCGTCGCCGACGCCGGAATGGGGAACTATCCTGTCGGAGAATAAAATCAACATTCGCTATTATCCGTATCTCGGCATTATTCCGGGCATCTGCATAGGGCTCTCCGTGATGGCCGTCAATTTCATCGGCGACGGATTGCGCGACGCACTGGATCCGAGGACAAAGAATTGAAGGATGGATTGAGCATGGAACGGAAGCTGCTTGAGGTTAGGAATCTGCATGTGCGATACAATACCGACGAAGCCGTCGTGTACGCGCTCAATGGACTGGACATCGATCTTGAGAAAGGCGAAACGCTCGGACTCGTGGGCGAGACGGGAGCGGGAAAAACCACGCTGGCGCTTTCGATCATGCAGCTTTTGCCGCAGAAAGTCGGTCAGATAACGGGTGGAAGCATCCTCTACGATGAAAAAGAGCTGTTGAAATTCTCGGTCAAAGACATGCTCGCCCTCCGCGGCGACAAGATCTCAATGATCTTTCAAGATCCCATGACCAGTTTGAATCCCGTGATGTCCGTCGGGGACCAGATAAGCGAAGTCCTCGAACAGCATTTCCCCGAACTGTCGAAGGAACAGAAGAGCGAAAAAATCGACGAGATAATGAACATGGTCGGCATACCATCTTCGAGAAAGGTCGAATACCCCCACCAGTTCTCCGGCGGCATGAAGCAGCGAATCGTGATAGCGATGGCGCTCATCGCGGAACCGGACCTGCTCATAGCCGACGAACCGACGACGGCGCTCGACGTGACCATACAAGCGCAGATTTTGGAGCTGATACGGCAGCTCAAGGTCAAATTCAACTCGGCCATGATCCTTATAAGCCACGATCTCGGCGTTGTCGCCGAAGTGTGCGACAACGTGGCGATAATGTACGCCGGCGAAGTGATAGAATACGGCCCGATCGAAACGGTCTATCTGAAAAAAGACAATCATCCCTATACCCGCGGATTGTTCAATTCCCTTCCGGAATTGACGCGGAATGTCGATCGCCTGGAGCCCATAATGGGGTACATGGTGGACCCCACCAATTTGCCGGCGGGCTGCAGTTTCGCGGCGCGGTGCGACAGATGCATGGATATATGCATATCGAAAAAACCCCCGGTTTTTTCCGATGGCGCGCACAGCATCAAATGCTATCTCTATCAACACTGGGCGGATAAATAGAATGACCACTCCACTTATTGAAACCAAAGGTCTGAAGAAGTATTTCAATACGCCGGGCGGATCGCTGCACGCTGTCGATAACGTAGATTTGAAAATATCGAGCGGCGAGACGTTGGGAGTCGTGGGCGAATCGGGCTGCGGAAAGTCGACCTTGGGGCGCACGATTCTGAGGCTTGTCGACGCCACGGCGGGCGAAGTCCTCTATGACGGCCAGAATATCCTCAATTTCAGCCAGCAGCAGATGCGCGATGTGCGCATGAACATGCAGATGATATTTCAGGATCCATTCACCTCCTTGAATCCCCGCCTCTCCGTCGGGGAGATAATCGCCGATCCGATCGAGGTGAGCCGCACAGTGAGGGGCCGCAGGGAAATTCGGGAAAAGGTGAGGGAACTGATGGACGTGTGCGGACTTCCCGAACGCTATGTGAACACCTATCCGCACGAGCTCGATGGCGGCCGCCGCCAGCGCATCGGCATGGCGCGCGCCCTCGCGCTGAACCCGAAGTTCATCGTATGCGACGAGCCCGTATCGGCCCTCGATGTCTCGATACAGGCGCAGATTTTAAACCTTCTGATGGATTTGCAGCAGAGCAAGGGACTCTCATACATGTTCATCACCCACAATCTTTGCGTCGTCAGACACATAAGCAATAGAATTATGGTCATGTACATGGGCAATGTCGTCGAAGTCGCCTCGCGCGATGATTTGTTCAGCCATCCGACGCATCCTTACACCAAAGCCCTCTTGTCCGCCATCCCGACCACCGATCTTTCGAGAAGGAACAGCGCTCGCCAAATCCTGAAAGGCGAAGTGGCCAACCCCGTCGATCCCAAGCCAGGCTGTCGTTTCAATCCGCGCTGTCCTTATGCGACGAAGTCCTGTCAGGAGCAGCAGACATTGAAAGAAATCGCCAGCGGTCATTACGTCGCCTGCTCGGTCTTCGCCGGCTGAAGAAAATATCGGAGGTCATTCATATGGAAAAATCGGGCAACGCCACTCATCTCCGCTGCGATGATTGCGGTTCCGAATTCGACCTGCGCCAGATAGTGAGCCTCTGCCCAAAATGCGGCGGCCTCCTGGAGGTGTGCTACGACCTTGAAGGGTTGAAAAAGTCGTCGCACTTGTTCTCGGAGTATGTCCGCGATTCAATCTGGCGATATCGCGACTTCTTCCCCAGGGTGCAGGATAAGAACATTGTCTCCCTCGGGGAAGGCGGCACGCCGCTGGTAAAATCAGTGTCTCTTGGACCTTCGCTGGGCCTCGACAATCTTTATTTCAAAAACGACACGCTGATGCCCACGGGAAGTTTCAAGGACAGAGGTTATTCGCTCGCGATAAGTTATGCGAAAGAGCTAGGCGTGACGCGCGGCGTGACGTACAGCTCGGGCAACGCCGGGGCCTCGTTCTCCGCTTATAGCGTGAGGGGGAATTTCCCCGGCCTCGTGATGGTGGATTCGCAGGCGAGCGCGACCAAGAAATCCATGATAATGCTGTATGGGATGAATGCCACCGTATTGAACGCCTCGAACTTCGGACAGATCGAGGCGTTGATAGAAAAATCGGTGACCGAGCTCGGGTGCTACCCCTTCGTGAATTTCGTCAATCCGATACGCCACGAGGCGATGAAGACATTCGCCTACGAAATCTATTCCGAGCTGAAGAGAATGCCCGATTATTCCTTCCACTGCGTCGGGACCGGCGGCGGCCTTTGGGGCACCTGGAAAGGATACAACGAGCTCGCGCAGATGGGAATAGCCGACAGGGTGCCGCGGATGGCCGCGGTCCAGCCCGAGTGCGTGAATTGGCTCGAGCGCGCGATCGAAAGCGGCGCCGACGCGATCGCGCCCTATGGCGACGGCACCAAGACCATCGCCCAGAGCATCAACGGCAACAGCCCGCTGCAGGGCGGCAAGCGCCTCTTGAAGGCCGTGCGCGATTCTGGGGGAATGGCGCTCTCCGTGAGCGACGAAGAGATCAAGGCCGCGATGCTCGATCTTGGGCATGAGGGAATCGCCGCCGAACCATCGTCCGCCTCCACAGTCGCCGCCCTGAAGAAGAAGGCGAAAGAAGGGCTGATACGTTCGGACGATCTGGTCGTCTGCATAATCACCGGAACAGCCCTGAAACAGCCCAAAGTGGTGGAGCAAATCGCGTCGACGCCGAAGTTCGAGATAAAGGCCGACATAGGCGAGCTGCGCGAATTGCTGGGAAAGCTGGGGTATTGAAAAGTGGGAAAAATCGCGATCAATCTGTTCGATCCCAAAAGCCGCAGCTATTCCGCGAAGAACATCCATCTGGACAACCGGCGTTTCGCCGGATTTTCCGATACAGACGATCTGCCAGGCCAGCTCTATATGAGCCCGGGATTCATCGACGCGCACGCCCATGTCTACCCGGGCGCCTCCTGCCTGGGCATAAGCGCCGATCTCGTCGGCCTGAAGACCGGCGTGCACTTGGTGATCGACGCGGGCAGCTCGGGGAGCGCCACCTTTGATTGTTTCCGCGACTATGTCGTGCCGACCTATGAAACCGCCGTCAAGGCGTACTTGAATATCAGCCGTATCGGGCTCGTGACGAAGCAGCCATATACCGATCGACGCAACATCGACCTTGAGGCCGCCATGCGATGCTTCCGCGAAAACGACCGCGGCCTGCTGCTCGGCATAAAGGTGATGTCGAGCGGGATCATCGTCGAAGATTCGGGAATCATGCCGCTGCAAAAAGCGGTCGAGGCGGCCGATGTCCTGGGCTGCCGCATAATGGCGCACTTGTGCGAAGGGCCGCCCTCGAACGAGGACGCGATGGCGCTGCTGCGCAGAGGGGACATCATCACCCACTGCTTCCACGGCAAACCCAACATAGCCGCGTCGCTCAACGCGTCCAAAGTGCCATCGATAGACCCGGCTTTCTACGCCCTGCCCAACATCATGTGGAACGAAGACGGCTCACCCGCAAAGCCGCTGGAAGCGGCTCTTTCGCGGGGAGTGCTCCTCGACGTGGGCCATGGGGCGGCGAGCTTCGATCAATTTATCGCCTCGTCGGCCATTCGCGCGGGCGTGCGCGAATTCGCCATCAGCACGGATGCTCATGTACGAAACATAGTCAGCATCGTGGGCGGACTTCCGCAGACGATGACCAAATTCCTGGCCCTCGGCATGACGATTTCCGAAGTCACCGCCTCAGTCACCGCGATTCCCGCGCGGCAGCACGGCCTCGATGGCTGGTGCGACGATCTTTCCAAGCGTGCGACAATCTTCCGTCTTAGGGCCCCCCGAGAGGGCGATTTCCCCCTTATGGACTCAAATCATGCTTCGATCACGGCCAGGGAGATTGTCGAGCCAGTCGCCGTTTTGACGGACGGCGCCATTACGGACATTATCCCGGGCTGGGAAAACGGCTGATACTTCAAGGCCGACAATTGTCCTGATCGCGGAAAATTCCACTATATTATTCTATAATATTAAATAAGCCACAGCAAAACACACTGACACCGACTATCGGGCTGATGGGAACGACGATCCGTGCGGCCGTATGGCGCACAGGAGGCAATGTTGTGTCAGTATCCAGGACATTGAGCCGATTCGCGGCGCTCGCGGTCTGCCTCGCGGCTTGTCTTCCGGCCTTTCCAGGCGGGCCCGACCCGGCCTTCGTCATCCGCGCGGTATTGACCGAGCCCAAGCCGACGATGGTCAGCCATTTCGGCAACTCGGTCTCGATAGGCGACGGCCAGCTCGTCGTCGGAGCCTGCTGGGCTTCCGTGGGAGCGAAGGAACGCGCCGGCGCGGCCTATCTCTTCGACCTCGGGGGCGCCTACAAAGGCGCCCTCGCGTCCGCGACGCCGAGACCGAACGCCTGCTTCGCCGGCGATCCCTTCACGACCAACGCGGCCGCGATGAACGGAGCCGACGCGATCGTTGGGGAGTGGACCGGCGCCGGCGGAGGACGGGTCTTCGTCTTCGCCCCCGATGGCGCGCGCCTCGCGGTGACCTGTCCCGACGCGCGGCCGGGGCTCCAGTTCGGCTGCTCGGTGGCGGGCGATGGCGAGGGCTTCCTGGTGGGAGCCTATGCCTGCGGAGCCTGGCTCTTCGATCCGCGCGGGAGGCCGCTCGCTACGTATGTCCCGACGCGCGGAGTGAGCAAGTGCTTCGGCATGTCCGTCTCGCTGAAGGGCCCTGTGGTGGTCGTGACGCAAGACCATATCGCCGTCGGAGACACGCCGGACGCGGGGATGGCATTCCTCTTCGACCGCGCGGGCAGGCCCATCGCCGAGCTGCGCGCCCCCGCGCCCGAGACAGGCTCCGCCTTCGGCGTCTGCTCGGCCACGGACAGCGAGATAATCGCGGTCGGCGCTCCCAGCGCCAAGGTGGCTGGTTTTACGAGCGCGGGCGCGGTGTACCTGTTTTCAGCCAGGGATGGTTCCTTTCTGCGAACTCTTCTTCCGCCGCTTCCCACCACGGGAGGCCATTTCGGCACATCGGTTTCGATCGACAAGGGGCGGGTGCTCGTGGGCGCGCCCGGAACCCAGGCGGCGGGCATCCCCGGAGCGGGCGCCTGCTACCTTTTCGACGCCGAGGGGCGCGCTATCGCGGAGTTCGCCGATCCGCAGCCGACCCTAAACTCAGGCTTCGGCCGGTCGGTGGACATCCGAGGGAACTACGTGGCCATCGGGGAAGTGGCGGCGAATATCGGCGACGCGGAGGGCGCCGGCAAGGTTATCCTCTTTGAGGAGACCGCGAGATAGGGATTTAGAGAGGCGGTCGCAGCCCTGCCGCTATCCGCGCCTTATACCGCCGGCGCTTCTCCGCATAACGCCCATAAAGCTCCTGGTCGGGAATGACCGTCTCCACATCTTCCTCTCTGCGCGCCGAGAGGATATTCCTCACCTGATCCATCCCCCGCCTCGACGAGAGCGCCATGAGCGCGTCGCCGTAGGCCGCGTTGACCTGCTTGAAATGCAGGAGCGCGAGGCCCGTGACATCGGCGAGGACCTGGAGGAATTGCCGGTTCGAGGCGAGCCCTCCGGTGAGATAGCCGAAGCTCGGCAAGGGTCCGACTTGGGCGAAGCGATCGAGGAGATCGGCGAGTTCGCAGCCCATGGCCTCGTAGGCGGCTTTCCAGAGGGTGCGCTTGTCGGTCGAGCTGCTCATCCCCTCCCAGGAAACCCTCAACGAGGGATTCTGGTGCGGCAGGCGGGCTCCGTCGAGGAAGGGCATCATGAGCACGTCGGTGGGGCCTTCGAGAGCGGCTATGTCGGCCGGTGCCTCGTCGCCCAGGAGTCGCTTGAGCCAGTCGAGATAGCGGCCGCCCGAAGAAGTGGCGCCGCCCAGGCGGAAAGTCCCCGGGAGGATCGACGGCCCTGTGAGGAAACCCGGGAGGTTTTTGAATTCGCCCACCGTGTAGAGCGCCGAGAGCGTGGATCCATAGACGAGGAGGAGGCTGCCCGGATCGAAGGCGCCGCAGGCGAATGCCTCGGCGTTGACGTCGCAGGCGCCGACGAGGACGGGTGCGCCCGCGGGTATGCCGGTGGCGGCGCTGGCGTCCGCGGTGACGGTGCCGAGCACTTCGAGCGGGCTGCGGAGCGGCGGCAGCTTGGACCGATCGATGCCCACCTCTTCGAGGAACCAGGATGGGTACTCTCCCGCGCGCGATTCGATCATATGGCCGCCGGCGGCGCTCGGGGCGTCCCAAGCCCAGGCCCCCGTGAGGAAAGAGGTCAGGTAGTTGGAGCTTTCGACGAACCTGGCCGTCTTGTCGTAGATCTCAGGCTCGTTCTCCTTGAGCCAGAGTATTTTGGGAAGCACCGAGTGGCTCGTGAAACCGTTCCCGGCGATCCGGGCGATGCTTTCCTTCGGGAATGAGGAATTCCAGCGCTCGAACTGCGCGGAAGCCCTCGTGTCGATGCCGTAGAGGATCGCCTTCCGTAGGGGATTGCCCGCCTCATCCATGGGGACGAAGCTCGCGCAGACGGAGCTTATGCAGACGGCTTCCGCGCCCGCCGCGTATTCCAAGCCGAGAGCCTCCAGCGCCTTGAGGAGTCCGCCGCGCCACTGCGTCGGCGCATCGATCTCGAAGTAGCCCGGCTTGGGATTCTCCAGGGCGCAGGGGATCTGCGCGGAGGCAAGGAGTGCTCCCCGCGAATCGATCGCGGCAGCCTTGATCGAGGTTGTTCCGACATCGAAGCCAAGGAAGCAGCCCATGTATCTATTCCCTCCCCCTGGAAAGATGCGCGGCCGGGCAGACGCCCGGCCGCGGGAAATCGCTTGATCCTTACGTCTTAATTAATAGACGGGAATGTTGTTGATGTCGACCAGCGGGGCGTCCATATAGATGATTTTCTGCGGCGCGGCCGTGGCGGCGGGGATCTTCTTGACGACGATCTTGTCGATGAGGTCGACAGCCTTGGCGGCCATGTCCTCGAAGGGCTGGGCGATCGTGGCGGTCATTTTGCCGTCCTTGATCCTGTTGAAGGTTTCCTTGTTTCCGTCGACGCCGGTGACGATGACGTTCTTGATGCCCTTTTCTTGGAGGACGTCTCCGGCG
>JAJTBU010000055.1 GCA_021286735.1 bacterium | reverse complement strand
GGGCGGCCGCCCGCCTGATAACCGCGCTCTCCGGCCGGAAGGTCTGGACGTAGACCCTGCCGTCGGGATCGTAGCGACCCGCCCTGCCCGCCACCTGCACGATGAGGGAGAAGACGCGCTCGGCGGCGCGGAAGTCGGGCAGGTTGAGTCCGGCGTCGGCAAGGACGACGCCGACGGTCTTGACGCCGGGGAAGTTGAGGCCCTTCGCGACCATCTGCGTGCCGAGGAGGATGTCGATCTTCCCCGCGCGGAACTCCTCGAGGGTGGATTCCAGGGCGCCCTTTTTGGCGACGCTGTCGGCGTCCAGGCGGCGGATCGACCAGCCGGGGAACATGGCCTGGACCTCCTCCTCGACGCGCTCGGTGCCGAAGCCGCGCCAGCCGACATCCAGGGACCCGCACTCGGGACAGGCGTCGGGAGGGGGGGCGCGGTAGCCGCAGTAGTGGCAGACGAGCTGGCCCTGCTCCTTGTGGTAGGTGAGCGCCACCGAGCAGTGCTTGCAGGTGAGCTCCGCGCCGCAGGTGCCGCAGACGAAGAAATGGGAGAAGCCGCGCCTGTTGAGGAAAAGGATGGACTGCCGCCCTTCTGCCTTGGTGGCGCGCAGGGCTTCAGCCAGTGTCGCCGAGATGGTGCTGGGCTCCGACCGCATGTCCACGATCTCGACGGAGGGGAAGGCTCCCCCGCCGGGCCGCCGGGACAGGGTCTGCCGGCTCATGGTCCCGGCGGCGCAGGCCTGCCAGGCTTCGACCGAGGGCGTCGCGCTGCCCAGGATGAGGCGCGCCTTCTCCTTGCCGGCGCGGTACATGGCCACCTGGCGGGCGTGGTAGCGCGGCGCGCCGCCCGCCTTGTAGCTGCCCTCGTGCTCCTCGTCGATCACGAGGAGGCCGAGGTCCCGCGCCGGGGCGAAGACGGCGCTGCGGGCGCCGATCACGAATCTCGCCTCGCCTTTCAGGATGCGGCGCCACTCGGCCAGCTTCTGCGAAGGGGTGAGCCGCGAATGGATCACGGCGCAGGTGTCGCCGAAGCGCCTGCGGGCGGAGCGCTCGACTTGGCCGGTCAGGGCGATCTCGGGAACGAGGTAGATGACAGACCGGCCTTCGGCCAGGGTGCGCTCGGCGGCCTGGAGGAAGACTTCCGTCTTGCCGGTGCCCGTCGGCCCGTAGAGGTAGGTGGTGCCCGCCTTGGCGGCCAGGATGGCCGCGAGGGCGGCGCCCTGCTCGTCCGTGAGGGGGAGGGCCTTATCGCCGATCTGGAAATCCTCGAGCTCGGTCGAGGGCTGGACGCTCTCGCGCCGCCCCGTGGGGAGCATCGCCCCGAGGGCCTCGCCCTCCGAGCAGAAGTACATGGCGGCGATCCAGCGGGCGAGGCGGGCCGTCGACTCGTCGAAGAGGGGCTCCTCGTCCACGGCGCGCTTAATGATTTTTACGAGGCTCTCGTCCACGGGGCAGGCCTCGGCGGTCTCGACGACGAAGCCGACGAGGCTGCGCCTGCCGAAGGGGGCCTCCGCCCGGCAGCCGGCGTGGGCGGGTTTGTCAGCGGCGTTGCGGTACCAGAAGGTGCCCTCCAGGGGAAGGGGAAAGGCGAGCCGGACATAGGCGCTCTCAGGCATCGGCGGGGGCTCCGGCTTCGGGGGCGGGGCGGGTTCCGGCTGCGGCTCCCTTTTCCTCGGCGGTCCCCGCGCCCGCGGCGCCCGCGCCCGCGGCGAGGAGGTCGCGTAGCCTTTTCAGGTCCTCCCAGGCGGGGCGTTTCAGGGTTTCGTCGCGCAGCAAGGCCGAGGGATGGAAGGTGGCGACGAGGGGAATTCCTTCGAGAGCGTGCGCGCGGGTCCTGAGGCGGTTGATGCCCTCGGTGGTGCCCAGGAGAGTCTGGGCGGCGGTCCGCCCGGCGCAGAGGATGGCCCTGGGCGCGAGAAGGCGGATCTGTTCCTTCAGGTAGGGCAGGCAGGCGGCGCGCTCGCCGGGCGCGGGCTCCCGGTTGTTGGGAGGCCTGCACTTGACGATGTTGGCGATGTAGCAGTTGGCCCCGCGCGAGAGGCCTATGGAGGCCAGCATCTTGTCGAGGAGCTGGCCAGAGGCGCCGACGAAGGGCAGGCCCTGGCGGTCTTCCTCGGCGCCGGGGCCCTCGCCCACAACGAGGACGACGGGCCGGGACACGCCCTGGCCGAAGACGGCGCGCTGCCGCCCCGCCGCGAGGCCGCAGGCCGCGCAGGAAAGGACGCGCGCGCGCAGGGCTTCGAGTTCGGCGCCGGCTGTCTCGGGCGGCGGGGCCGACGCCGCCGCTGCGGAGGGGGCGGCCGCCGCGGCTGCGTCGCGCGGCGGAGCGGCCGGCCCTTCCGCCGCCGCGGCGGGCTGTTCCGGAGCCTCAGGTTCCGCGGCGCGCGCCGCCGCTCGAGCGGACGCCTCCTTGAGCCTGTCGAGAAGCTCCTCCGAGGTCGCGGCGGAGCGCATCGTGGTGGAAAGGGCGCACTCGAGCGTATCGAGAGCTTGATAGAGCGCGGCGAGGTCGGGCGCTCGTTCTTCGAACGCGCCCAAGCCGTCGGCCCGGGGGGTTTCGTTATCGGTCATGGTCGAGTACAGCCTCCAGACAAAGTGTTGTCGATCCGAACCGGGGCGTCGAAACCCGCGCTTGTATGGCGCCGGGTTCGCCGGTCGAGGCGATCCAGAAGGCGATCGCGCCTCCGGAAAGGCTTACGAGTTCCGGGCCCAACAGGCGGCCCGGCCCCGCGACCTCGAGCCGCAGCGGATCGAATGCGAAGGCGCAGCGGTTCCCGTACTGATCCCTCATGGTCGCCGTGATCCGGACGGCGTCCCATTCGTCGCCGGGCCTGACGCGCAGCGCCGGCGCGTCGGCCGCGAGCTCGAGCCGCGCCGCGCTGGCATCGGCGCCGTATGTCCGGCGCGCGGCCTCGGCTCCGCCGAGAATGCCGACCAGCTCGAGCACGTCGCCGGGCCGCCCCCCGGCGTAGCCGTATTTCCCGGGACCGGCCTCGGCCGCCTTCAGGCTAAGGCCGGTGCGGCGCGAAAAGGCCAGGAAGCGCAGCTTGTCGGCAAGGTTGAGCGATTCAGGTCCGCCCGCCATGACTTTTGAGGCGAGCGCGATGAAGATTTCCTTGTCGCGTTGCGCGAAACCTTCCTTATCGATCGTGTCGCCGACGAGGTCCCGCAGGACGACGGGCGGATGCTCGAGGTGCGGGAATCGGGCGCGGTCGGGATAGAATCGCCCAACTTTCTCGCCGAAGCGCCGGACCTCGACCGCGTCGCAGTTGGTGTACACCTCGACGGGGAGCTCGCGCAGCGCGCCCCGCTCGCCCTTGGCGAAGATGCTCGCCGCCTCGAGGACGACGCTTCGGCGCGGATCCTCCTGGCTGGCGTAGAGCGCCGCGGCGTATTTCGGGATGCGGAACATGTCCGACACGCCGTGATAGCAGATCCTGTCGCCCGATCCGAAATCCTTGTGCGTGTTGTAGTCGAAGGTGCACCAGCCGATCGCGCCCGCGGTTCCGGGATCGCCCATCGCGGCATCGAGCACGCGGGCGTGCCTGCGCGCGTGCTCCGCGAGCCGCTCCTCCTGGTCCCAGCGCTTGGTCGGGAACATGTGCCCCGAGTGCTCCGTGATCATGTAAGGGGAATCAGTGGCCTTCCCCTTCACCGCCTTCGAGGGCGCTACTGCCGCCTTGCCGCCGTCGTGCGTGAAGTCGTTGAAGGTGTACACGTCCTCGAGCAGGGCGCTGCCGCGGAAATTGCGGATTCCGCCGCGCTGCCGGTCCGGGTCGAGTTTTGCGGCCAGGGCGTTGGTCCTGGCGTAGAACGCGTCGTCGTCGGGGGATTCGTTGATCCGCACGCCCCAGAGGACGATCGAGGGGTGGTTGCGGTCGCGCCGGATCATGTCGCCGAGATCGGCCAACGCGCAATCCTTCCACGCCGCGTCGCCGATGTGCTGCCAGCCCGGCAGCTCCTCGAGCACGAGGAGTCCGAGCTCGTCGCAAGCGTCCAGGAAATGCCTGGACTGCGGATAGTGGCTGGTGCGGACGATCCTCGCGCCGAGCTCGCGCCTGAGGATCTCCGCGTCGCGGCGCTGCGCTCCCGGCCCCATCGCGTAGCCGACGTAGGGGTAGGACTGGTGCCGGTTCAGGCCGCGCAGAAACACCCTGCGCCCATTGAGGAAGAAACCCTCGGCGGTGAAGCGCGCGGTCCTGAAGCCGACGCGGGTCGCGACGCGGTCGAGCGCCCCGCCCTCCCGGGACAAGGTCACTTCGAGATCGTACAACGTCGGCGAATCGATGTCCCAGCGCTCGATGCCGACGAGGGCGGGGAACTCCACCCGCGCGGACTTCTCCCTCGATCCAGAGAGATCGGCCAACGTCGCGGACGCCTCGGCGACGATCGCGCCGTCCCTCGACAGCCTCGCCCGGATCGAGGCGCCGGCGGCCGCCGGCCAGGCCTCGGCCCTTCCGCCCAAGGCGATGTCGACGGCGAGCCCGCATCGGCCCTCGGCGACGGAATTTTCCGCGTCCGCGCCGGTAGCCCCGGCAGCGCCCGGTCCGACACCGCCCGCGCTCCCCGCGGGCTCGCCGACCCTCGTCCTGGCGTGGATCGTCTCGATGTAGACGGCGCCCTGGACGCGCAAGAATACGGCGCGGTAGATGCCGCCGTAGACCAGGTAATCGACGATACTGCCGAAGGGCGGCACGCCCGGATCCTCGGCGGCGTCGACCTCGACCACGAGGCTGTTGTCGCCATCGACGGCGATCGCCTCGGTCACGTCGAGGGAAAAGGGCGCGTAGGCGCCGGCGTGGCCGCCGACCTTCGCGCCGTTGAGCCAGACCTTGCAGGACACGGCCACTCCCTCGAAGTCGAGGAAGACCCGCCCCCCCTCGTCGGGGCGCGGCAACGAGCGCGCGTCGATCGAGCGCCAGTAGGTGCCCTTTTTCTGGTAGGACCTCTCGTCGAAGTGGTTGAGCGGCAGCTCCTGGAGCGTGTGGGGAATATCGACGCGCCTCCAGGCGGGGTCGTCGCCGGGCGAAAAGCCGGCCTCAAGCCACGCCTCGGACGCGGGCGAATCGCGGTAATGCCAGCCTGCCGAAAGCGGGACGGTGACACGCATCGAAATCCTCCTGGGGCTATGCGCCGAGCATCACCTGGACGATCTGGATCAGGGGAAGGACGATGCAGACGACGATGAAGACGATCTCGAGGGTGAGCATGCGGCGCTCGCCCGCGTCGCTCTTCAGGAGCTCATACACGTTCTGCAGGGAGTCCAGGCGCTTCTCGACGGACACCTTCCAGCTCTCGGTGTTGAATATCTGGCAGAGGCGCTCGTAGATCAGGCCCAAGAAGTAGTCGCCGATGATCTTGGACGAGTTGTCGAGGTTCTCCAAGGTGAAGAGGGCGTCGAAGCGCAGGGTCTGGAGCTTGCCCAGCTTGAGCTTGACCGAACGCTGGCCGTGGCGCGCCTTGCCGCCGGAGAGGTATATCTTGCGGATGTCGCGCTCCGCCTCGTCCAGCCACTTGTCCAGGAGGGTGTCCAGGGCGCGCAGCTCTATCAGGCGGTAGTTGGCGTGCTCGGCGATGAGGAGGACGTCCTCGTAGTCGCGCATGGGGTCGATGATGACGCAGCGATCGAAGTCGAAGACGGCGATGTCGCCCTTGCGGTAACTGAAGGGCTTTTCGAGTATCTGCTTCACCTGGCTGTCGTGGAGGATGCCCGTCTCCTCGCCGGCGAGGAGGGCGGCTGCCACCTCGCGGTTCTCGGCGAGGAAGGCGGCGGGGTTGCCGCCGGGACAGTCCAGGATGCAGAAGGCTGTGTAGGTTTCGCGGTCGAAGACCCAGTTCTCCTTGAGGCCGGTCACCGCGTCCTTGATGGCGTGCACCACCATCTGGAAGCTGGAGTCGGCGAACTGCTCGATCGATTCGGCGCCGCTCGCGTCGCTGACGAGGAGGTTGGACTTGTTGGCCAGGTCGGCGAAGGTCGAGGCGGTGCGGAAGCGGACCACGAGGGTGATCGCCCCGTCGTCGTAGATCTTGGCCACGGCGGAGAATTTCTCGAAGTAGGCGGCGTCGCACTCCTCGGTGCTCAATGTGAGCACGAGGGGTTTGGGGAGGGGCAGCGAGGAGGGCGTGTCCCTGCGCTTGCCGAAGCCGATGTCGGGATATGCGGGGATGAGGGAGGCGGCCTTCTTGAGGTCGACGCCCCTGCCTATATCGTAGACGTAGAGGTGGACGATCTCGACGGGCAGCTCGGAAGCGGTGTTTTCGTCGCTCATTGCTTTTTCACCTCGCTGCGCGACACCTCGCGATCCAGCGCCGAAAGCACGAGGGTGCTCCCTTCGGGAAGGACGAAGGGCACGCTGAAGTTGCCGCCGGGATGCTTGAGCGAGGCGACGAGGGAGCGCTGACCCGATGGCTTTAGCGCCTCGAGCTTGACGGGAACGGGATAGGGGTACTCCTGGAGCTTGTAGACATAGAGGCCGGAGATCATGCCTGGCGCAGGGGCGGGCGCGGAGACGACGACCTTGACCCGCTCGGAAACCTTCGCCTCGGCGTCGGCCTTGGGCTGCTGCTCGACGGCCTGGCCCTGAGCCTCGCCCGGCCTGGCCTGGCGCAGGGAGAAGTCGACCGTGAAGGGCGCCTGCTCGGCGGCGGCCACGGCCTCGGCTATGGACAGGCCGACGAAAGAAGGCACCTTGGCCTTGGCGCTCTCCGGCCCGAGGCTGACGATCAGCTCGAGGATGGTCGGCCCCGAAACCTGCTCGCCGGGCAGGGGCTTCTGCTCGAGGATGGTGCCGGCGGGGGCGTCGTCGTGGCGATAGGCGGCGGGCTCGCGGATGGTGATCAGGGCCTTGGTGGTCGAGAAGGCGGACTGGAGCTGGAGCTTTACGGTTTCCAGATCCTTGCCGACGTAGTTCTCTATCTTGTCCAGCACGGCGCCCTTGCTGACGGTGAGCTTGACGCGGCGCCCCGCCTTGACGATGCTTCCGGCCTCGGGCGACTGCTCGAGGACCGTATTCTTGTCCTGCGGATTGTCCGTGAAGCGCAGGGTCACGCGCGGGTAGAGCTCGCGCTCCTGCAGCTTCACCAGGGCGTCGGCCAGGTCCATGCTCCGCACGTCGGGCACCATGACCTTCTCCGGCCCGCGCAGGACGATGAAGAATGCGATTGTGGCGACCACGAGGAGGACGGCGCAGAGCGCCGCCGCGAAGAGGGCGAAGGCGTGTTTCTGCTCCCTGGTCCACGAGGTGAAGTCGAAGCGGGGGCGCGCGCGTTTTTGCTTTTTTTCAGTCTTTTCCATAATGGTGCGAAGATCCTTCTCTTGGTCGTCGGCGCCCCGCCCTTTCTAGCGGCGGGGACGGCCGTCAGGGTTCGTCGGCGAATCGCATGCCGGCGAGTCCGCGCAGCCCGTTAGCGAATTCCTTGTAGGACAGGGCTTTCTTAGCCGCAAACTGCAGTTTTCTCAGAGCCAGGCAACCCTCGCCCGTCGTCACGACGATGCCCCGGGCCTTGTCCATTCCGATTATAGTCCCGGGCGGAGGGTTCGGCAATGCTCGGCCGGCGGGCTCGCCGGGCGGCTGGCCCGCCGCGGAAGCCTCGACGAGCGCCGCATCGAGGAGGTTGAGGCGCTTGCCGCCCAGGAAGGTGTAGGCCTGGGGCCAGGGATCGAAGGCGCGTATCTTCGCGCTGATCGCCGCCGCGGGCTCGGCCCAGTCGATGCGGCCATCCTCCTTGGCGATCTTCCGGCAATAGGTGGGTGTCCCCTCCTGCGGCCGGGGCGCGGCGCGGCCGGCCTGGATGTCGTCGAGGACGGAGGCCGCGAGCCGGGCGCCGATGGCGGCGCAGCGCTCGGAGAGGGCCGCGGCGCTTTCCTCGCCCGAGAGGGGGAAGCGCTCCGCGGCGTAGAGGTCGCCCGAGTCCATCTCCAGGGCGAGGGCCTGGACGGAGACGCCGGTCTCCGCGTCGCGGTCCAAAATGGCCTGCTGGATGGGCGAGCTGCCCCGGTGGCGCGGAAGGAGGCTGGGGTGGACGTTGATCCCGCCGCGGGGGAAGAGGGCAAGGAACTTGGGGCCGAAGATCTTGCCGTAGGCGAAGGCCACGAGGATGTCCGGAGCCAGGGCGGCGACCGCGGCGCGGGCCGCGGCGTCCAGCCGCCCGGGCTTGAGGATGGGCAGGCCCGCGCCGAGCTTTTCCCGCGCGGCGGCCTCCACCGCGGTGGGGAGGATTTCCTTGCCGCGCCCCTGCGCCGACTCGGGATTGGTGAGGACGCCGACGATCTCGTGCCGCGCGGCGATCTCCAGGAGGGCGGGTACGGCGATGGCGGGGCTGCCCGCGAAGAGGACGCGCACGGCCGCCCCTACATCTTCACGAGGCGGCCATAGTGCAGGAGGGCGCGCTGCTTCCTGAGCGGCGAGATGCGGTCGACGAAGAGCTTGCCGTCCAAGTGGTCGTACTCGTGGAGGATGACCCTGGCCAGCATGCCCTCGGCCTCGAGGGTGAAGGGCCGGCCCTTTTCGTTGAAGGCCTGGACGCGCAGCGCGCCCGAGCGCTTGACCATGAAATAGAGCCCGGGGAAGGAGAGGCAGCCCTCCTCGTACTCGACGAGCTCGGGGCTGGTCATGACGATCTCCGGATTGATGAAGATGCGCGGCCTGTCGCCGTCGGCGTCCGTGACGAAGACGCGCTTGGACACGCCCACCTGGGGCGCGGCCAGGCCGATGCCGCGCTCGCGCTTGAGCGTGACGAACATCTCCTCGCAGAAGGCGGCGAGTTCTTCGTTGAATTCGGTTACCGGCTCGGCCCTGGTCTCGAGGACCGGGTCGCCGTAGGTGACTATCTGCTGCATGTGAATGACTCCATGACAATTCTTCTACTATAAAAATACGGCCTTCGCGCGCCCTCGTCAAAGGCGCCCGGGCCGCCGCGCCTTATTTCAGCGCGGGAATCTGGAAGCGGTCGCCCGGCTTGAGGCCGACCTTGGCGAACCAGCCCTGGGGAACCTCGAGGGCGTAGCGGATGCTCCGCTCGGAGGGGCGCGGCTCCTCCGAAAAGGGCGCGAGGTCGAGGATCTGGAGGATGGTGCCGTCCGAGGCCATGTAGGCGAGCGAGAGCGGCAGCGAGGTGTTCTTCATCCAGAAGGAGACGCGCTGGTCCGTCTCGAAGACGAAGAGCATGCCCTTGCCGTCGGCCAGGGTCTTGCGGAACATGAGGCCGCGGTTGCGTTCGGTCTCTGTGGCGGCCACCTCGACGACGGCCTGCGTCTGGCCCGAGACGAGGGTGACTTTCTTGAGCGTGGGGTTGGGCTTATCGGCTTCGGCGCCCGAGGCCTGCTGGGCCGAGCAGGAGAGGGCCGCCGCGGAGATCGCGATGAGCGCGGCGATGGCCAGGATGCGCCTGCGGATGGTTCCCTTTTCGCTGTGATTCATGAGGCAACTCCTTTGGGTGACGGGCAGATCATAGCGCGGATGAGGGGAAAGAAAAAGCCGCCCGTCGGGCGGCCTTTCGCTGTCTGAATAGTGGGGGGAAGCGTTTCCCGCGTTCCGTCGACGCCGTTCGAGGCATCGGTCAAACCTCAGTAGCCGCCCTTGGAGTCGTGCGTCTTCCTGGTTTTCTTCATGAGTTTGCGGGCAAGGGCTTTCTGCTTGCGGTTCTTGATGGTGGAGGGTTTCTCGAAATACTCCCGCTTCTTCCACTCGCGGATGATGCCCTCTTTCTCGACCATGCGCTTGAAGCGCTTGATGGCTTTCTCGAGGGGCTCGCCGTCTTCAACCATTATCTGCCGGATAGTAATCACCTCCCTTTTGCCGGAGCCTCGATTTTACCGGTTGGACCACTTTTGTCAAGTAGCGGGCGCGCGAGCCAATAGGCGGGGTTGACCGATGTCTCGCCGACGCGCAGCTCCCAATGGAGGTGGGGACCGGTTGAGAGCCCCGTCGAGCCGACCAGGCCGATTTTCTGGCCTTGGGCGACGACCTCGCCCTCGCGCGCCGCGATGGCGCTCAGGTGCATGTAGAGCGAGAAGAGGCCGGGCAGGTGTTCGAGGACGATGGTGTTGCCGGTGACGATCCTGGGTCCCGCGAAGACGACCCTGCCCGGGGCGCAGGCGAGGACGGGGCTGCCTTCCTTGGCGCCTATATCGATGCCGCCGTGGCGGATCGAGTCGACGCCGCCGCCGTAGTAGAGGTAGCGGCGCTCGTCGGCGAAGGTGGCGGTCTCGCGCCAGGCGACGGTCAGAGGCTTGGTCATGGGGCCGAGGGCGAAGAGGGCCGTGGGGTCCCGCTCCTGGAAGATTTTCGCGAAGGCGAGGGATTCGGCGGTCTTGGCTGGGTCGGGCTCAGTGCGCAGCTGGGTGTTCGCCTTGTCGAGGGGGATGTCCTCCCTGACGAAGGACTTTGCCTCGATTGCGAAGGGCGCGCTCAGCTCGGCCGAGACGGCGTCCGCGCCGGAGAGGGTTTCGGCGTCGGTCGCGCGGCCCTCCGCACCCCCGAATGTCGCGGCGATCTTGAGCGTGGCTTTGCCGGGGGGCGCGGCCACGGGCAGGGC
>JAJTBU010000421.1 GCA_021286735.1 bacterium | reverse complement strand
GGGATTGCGCGCCCGACCGCCCTCGACGTTTCGAACGCCTCGAGCGATCGCCTGCGCCTCGACTGCGAGAAGCTGATGGGGCGGATCAAGTAGGCTCGGCCGGCGCCTCCGTCGGCGCCCGCTCCGCGGTCTGAACCCGATCCCGCTCCGCGGTATTCCTCAACTCGAGGCGCTTCTTGCGGAACTCCATGATCGGATGATCGCCCTGGATCAGGAGCTCGCCCTTGCCCGTTCCATCCCCCTTGGGAATCTGCGTGTTCACGACGCGTCGATCCTGATGGGCGACGATCAGATTGAACCGTCCCGCCATCCAGAGCACGATCTGCCTGAGTCCGGGCGCGCGCAGGAAATCCTGATAGAAGCGCAGGTAGAGGAGGGTGTGCGTCTCGTCCACGGGGACGAAGAGCCCGAGCACGCGCACCTTCTTCGAAATGTAATTCTCCCACAGGTTGGGAAGTATGCATTCGAGCTTGTAATCGCGGGTCGGGTCCGGAACCGGCACCTCTTTGGGCGTCCGAGGGCGCGATCCGTCGTCCACCTTGTTGTACGGATAGTGGCAGAACATCGTCTCGCCCACCCATTCGAGCCCCGGCCCCTCCACCAGGGTCTTACCTCCCCTTCCGATAGTGTTGTGGTGGACGAAGGGCAGGTGGACCACGTCCAGCTGATTCTCCAGCACCTTCGTATAGTGGTTGTCCCAGGGATCGACGACGGTGCCCCAGGAGTCCATCGCCTTCAGGTCGTCGAAGAAGGCCGGCGGCTCCAGATCGGCCGGAGGGTTTTCCCCCCACCATATCCAGATGATGCCGTAGCCTTCCCAGGTCGGGTAGGAGCGCATGCGGAAGCGTTCGGGCACCGGCGCCGTCTTTCCGTTGGCCGGAATCTTCACGCAGCGGCCCGATGCCTCGTACTCGAGCCCGTGGAAGGGGCAGGCGATCGAGCCGCCGCGGAGTTTGCCCTTTTCGAGGGAAGCCCCCCGGTGCGCGCAGCGGTCGTAGAAGCAGACGGCTTCGCCCGTCTCGTCGCGCCAGAAAACCATGCGCTCGCCAAGCCGCGCGGCGCCCAGGATCCCTTTTCCCAACTCCCTCGATTCGAGGACAGCGTACCAGAGGTTCCTGATCATGTGGTCAATTGTAGGATGGGCTCGCCGCCAAGTAAATCGCGATCGGCATGGCTGGAGTGTTCGATTCTTAACAAGGACCACGGCAAAAACTAACAATATTTCTCAATAAAAAACTTGACAGCACAGGAGTTCCATGAGATATATGAGGTATTCTAAGTGATTTTTTGAACTTTTTTGTGTTTTTTTGTTGTATTTGATGTGGCCCAGCGCCACTCAAGATAGACAAAGCAATCAGGAGGCGGTCCAAATGAGGAAACAAGGTGCTTTCCTTCTCGCGTTGATGATGCTCTCGTCGACGATCGCGTTCGCCGAGCCGGTCGTCGTGAATTTCTGGCACACCCGCGGTTCGGGCGCGAACTACGAGGTAGTCCAGAAGTCCGTCGAGCAGTTCAATTCCACGATCGGCGCGAAGAA
>JAJTBU010000420.1 GCA_021286735.1 bacterium | reverse complement strand
GCCCCTTGGAGAAGAGGCCAGCGTTGGGTCCCACGATCACCCTGTTCCGCTCGGCGTCCAGGGCGAGGACGTAGAGCGGGTCCGGGCCGGCGCTGAGGCCGATGCCCCGGCGCTGGCCGACCGTGTAGAAGGGCAGGCCGCGGTGCCGCCCGAGCACCGTGCCCGACGCGTCCACGATGTCGCCCGGTTCGGGCGGCTCGTTTTCGAAAAGAGGAGCGTAGTCGCCGCCGGCCACGAAGTCCTGGCTCTCGGGTTTTTCCGCCACCTCGAGCCCGTGTTCCCGCGCGAGCGCGCGCACTTCCTCCTTGGTCATCCCGCCCAGGGGGAAGAGTATTTTCTCGAGGCGGAGCGACTCGAGCCCGTACAGGAAATAGGTCTGGTCCTTCGACGTGTCGACGGCGGTGCGGATGAAGGTGACGCCGCCCCGCGTCTCCTTGCGGGCGTAGTGGCCGGTGGCGAAGTAATCGAATTCGAGCCCGGCCGCGCGGGCGCGGTCCACCAGGAACCCGAACTTGAGCTCCCTGTTACAGACGATGCAGGGGTTCGGCGTGCGGCCCGCGAGGTATTCGCGCCTGAAATACTCGACGACATGCTTTTCATAGTCGTCGGAGAGGTCGATGACGCGGTATTCGACGCCGAGCGAGGCGCAGAGTTTTTCGCAGGCGGCGATGTCCTCTTCCTCGCCGGGACCGAAGCAGGCGTGCTTGAGGCCCTCCTGGACGCGGTAGGCGCCGCTCCAAATCTTCATCGTTAGCCCCACGACGGCGTATCCCTCCTCGACGAGGAGGGCCGCGGCCAGGGACGAGTCGACGCCGCCGGAAAGGCCGACGGCGACAATGGGCTTGCTGTTCATTCTGGCGGTACTATACAGCAAAACGCGCCCGCTGGCTATTTCTTCGTTGCCCAATCGGGCTTTTTAGGTTACACTCTCTTCCATTCGACCAATACAATCGCCCTTTCTTCGCGACTTCGCTCGCCGGGGAAGGCGAAAGGAACACTACGATATGCAGGACGTTTTTATCGGTTTCACGTCGATCACCTGGCAGATGCTCCTTATGTACGCGATCGGGGGCGCATTGATCTGGCTCGCCATCTCCAAGGAGTACGAGCCCATGCTCCTCCTCCCCATCGGGTTTGGCGCAATCCTGGTCAACCTGCCCCTCTCCGTCGTCTGGGAGCACGCGGGCGCGAACGGTTTCCTCAAGATCCTCTACGACATGGGCATAGCGACGGAGATATTCCCCCTCCTCATCTTCATCGCCGTGGGCGCGATGATCGATTTCGGCCCGCTGTTCAAGAACCCGATGATGATCTTCTTCGGCGCGGCGGCGCAGTTCGGCATCTTCGCGACGATGATCATAGCCACCCTGGTCGGCTTCGATCTCAAGGAAGCGGCGAGCATCGGAATCATCGGCGCGGCCGACGGTCCCACCTCGATCTTCGTCGCCAACCTCTTCGCCCCCCACCTGCTGGCGCCCATCTCGGTGGCGGCCTACTCCTACATGTCCCTCGTGCCCCTCATCCAGCCGCCGGTTATCAAGGCCCTGACGAC
>JAJTBU010000054.1 GCA_021286735.1 bacterium | reverse complement strand
GCCGGCGGGGTGAAGCATTGGATCGAGGCGGGGTCGAGGGAGGCCCTCGATGCGGCTCGCGCCGCCTCGGCCGCAGCCGCGGCCTCGCTGCCCTCGTCCACCCTGGCGTGCGTCTTCTCCCACTCGGCGAGCCGCCGCCCCTTCAAGAAGCGCTCCGCCACGGAGGGGAAAAGCTCGAGCAGGAGTTCCTCTTTCTCGTCCTTGGCCAAGAGGGCGCCTCCGGCTTCGGGAAGGACGGGGTTGGGCTGTTTCTTGTAGCTGGAGGTGTCGTAGGGCACTTCCTCGCGGACGCCGCAGATTTTCAGGCGGAATTCGGGGTCGACGGGCCAGGGCGTCTTGCCGTAGGAACCCCTCACGAGGTCGGTGAAATTCTTGGAGACGTTGGCGTAGGGATCCTCTCCCTTCAGCTTACATACCACGCAGCTGACAGCCTGGACGCCGACTATCTGGCTCGTGGGCGTGACGAGGGGCGGGACGCCGGCGTCGAGCCGCACGCTCGGCACGATGCGCAGGACTTCCTCGAGGTGCTGTTCGAGCTTGGCTTCCTTGAGCTGGGCGAGCATGTTGGTGTACATGCCGCCGGGGATCTGCGCCGTCTGGACGATCTCGCTCGGCTCCGGATAGTTGAACTTCGCCTCGATGGCGCGGCAGAGCTCGAGGGCTTTCTGGTACTTGCCGCCCACGGTCAGTTCGAGCGCGTCCTCGAATAGGGTGTTCAGCTCGGGCGAAATCCTCTCGGCGGACAGATCGAGCTCGGGCGGCAGCTTGCCGAACTGGTCGTACTTGCTGAGTTCGTTCCTGATGCCGCGCAGGGTCCTGTCGATTCGCGCCACCGCGGCGTTGTCGACGCCCGTGTCGCGGCCGAGCTTGTCGGCGAATATGCGGATGATCTCATAGGCGGGCGCCGCCGGGCCGCCGGAGAAGGAGAGCACGACGGTGTCGACGATGTCGACGTCGCTGACGATGGCCGCAAGGAGGCTGGCCACGCCGTAGCCGGGTGTGCAGTGCGTGTGGAGGTCGATGGGGATGCTCACCGCGTCCTTGAGGGCGCGTATCAGCTTGGCCGCGGCGGCGGGCTCCACGAGGCCGGCCATATCCTTGATGGTGATCATGTCGGCGCCGGCGGCCTCGAGTTCCTTGGCCTTTTTGATGTAGTAATCGATGTTGAAGATGTCGGTGGGGAGCTTCTTTCCCGACAGGAAGGCGCGGATGCGCTCGCCGCGGGTGAACCTCGGATCGACGGTGTAGCATACGGCGCAGTCGGCCAGGCCGCCCGCCCGCTTTACGGCGCTGATCGACGAACGCATGTTGTCGATATCGTTGAGCGCGTCGAAAATGCGCATGATATCGATGCCCGAGGTCACGGCGTTCCTGCAGAAGCCCTCAATCACGGCGTCGGGGTAGGGGTTGTAGCCGAAGAGGTTGCGGCCGCGGGAGAGGGCAGTGAGCTTGGACGCCTCGCCCACGCCGGCCTTGATCGATTCGAGGCGCTCCCAGGGGCTCTCGTTGAGGTAGCGCATGACCGAGTCGGGAACGGCGCCCCCCCACACTTCCATGGCATAGAAGCGCGCGTCGCGGTAATCGGCGAGGACGCGGTCCACCTGATCCTGGCTCATTCGCGTGGCGAACTGGGATTGCTGGCCGTCGCGAAGCGTCAAGTCTCTGATCTTGAGCGTCTGGTTCATATCGAGAGCCTCCGAACAATTGTGCTGTGGTTGTATCGCGACAGTATATAGTAGATGGCCGCAAGCGGGTAGTGGGCCCGCGGAAGGGTTATTTCTTTTGACAGGTTCGAGTTTTACGGCTACAATGGCCCTATATGCCGCATTCCTACATCTGCCTCGAGTGACAATCTTTTCATGAATGCCGTCGCTTCGGCGGTGGGGACAAAATTTCGACCAGACGGCCGAAAGCGGCGCACTCTTCCGTAGAGCAAGGTATGGCTGAACTAAAAAAAGGCTATTTCCATGTGATCCGCGAGAAGTACTGCAAGGGCTGCGGCATCTGTGTCGCATACTGCCCGAAGCATCTCCTCGTGCTCAAGAACGGCAAGGTCTTCCCGGAGAAGCCCGAAATCTGCATCGGCTGCCACATGTGCGAATTCCGGTGCCCGGATTTCGCGATCGAGGTGAAGCCGCTCGAGAACGAACCCAATCATGGGGCGAGCGTCGATTCCTACGACCTCAGTTTGCCTCCGGAGGCGCAGCATGGCTGAAACCATTAAATTGATGCAGGGAAACGAGGCGTGCACGATGGGCGCGCTCGCAGCGGGGCTGCAGTTCTACGCCGGCTACCCCATCACCCCCTCCACCGAGATCGCCGAAATGTGCTCCGAGGAACTTCCCAAGGGCGGCGGCAAGTTCATCCAGATGGAGGATGAGATCGGCTCCATCGCGGCGTGCATCGGCGCGTCGCTCACGGGCAAGAAGTCGATGACGGCCACCTCCGGCCCCGGTTTCTCCCTCATGCAGGAGTGCATCGGCTACGCCAGCCTCTGCGAGATTCCCGTGGTCATCGTCAACTGCCAGCGCATGGGGCCCTCCACCGGCATGCCGACCAGCCCCGCCCAGGGCGATGTCATGCAGGCGCGCTGGGGCACCCACGGCGACCACTCGGTCATCGTGCTGGCGCCGGGCAACGTAAAGGAATGCTTCGAACTCACCTTCAAGGCCTTCGAGCTGTCTGAGAAATACCGCGTTCCCACCTTCGTGCTCACGGACGAGGTGATCGGCCACATGCGCGAGAAGGTCGTGATGCCCGATCCGAAATCCTACAAGATGCCTCAGCGGGCCCAGCCTTCCACCCCGGCGGGCTATAAGCCCTTCGAGGCCGATCCTGACGGCGGCGTGCCCCTCATGGCGCCCTTCGGCAAGGGATACCGCTGGCACTGCACGGGCCTCTTCCACGACGAGACCGGAGGCCCGACGGGCAAGCCGGCCAAGGCCGACGCCCTGCTTCGCAGGCTCGACCGCAAGATCACCAAGAATATCGACGAGTTCACCGACTATTTCGCCGAAGGCCTCGAGGGCTGCGATGTCGCCGTCGTCTCCTTCGGCTCCTCGGCCATGGCGGCCCTCTCGGCCGTCCGCCGCGCCCGCAAGGAAGGCAAGCGCGTCGGCATGCTGCGGCTCAAGACGCTCTGGCCCTTCCCCGACGCGGCCGTGCGCAAGCTCACCGCCAGCGCGAAGAAGATCATCGTTCCTGAGATGAACCTGGGGCAGGTCGCCCTCGAGGTCGAGCGCGTCGTCCACGGCTCGGCCGAGGTCGTCAAGCTCGGCAAGGTGAACGGCGAGCTCTTCCACCCCGACGAAGTGTACGCGGCGCTCAAGGAGGCTTTCTGATGGCTGAATTCCTCGACTACTTCCGCAAGGAAAGGCTTCCCCATATCTGGTGCCCCGGATGCGGGCACGGGACCGTGACGGGCGCCCTCGTGAGGGCCATCGACCGCCTCGGCCTCGACAAGAACAATATCGTCCTGGTGTCCGGCATCGGCTGCTCCAGCCGCGCCGTCGGCTACCTGGACTTCGACACGCTGCACACGGCCCACGGGCGAGCCCTCGCCTTCGCGACGGGCATCAAGCACGCGAGCCCCAACCTCAAGGTCATCGTCATGACCGGCGACGGCGACTGCACGGCCATCGGCGGCAACCACTTCATCCACGCCGCGCGCCGCAACATCGACATCACGACCATCGTCATGAACAACTCGATCTACGGCATGACCTCTGGGCAGTACTCGCCCACCACGCCGCACGGCATGCTGGCCACCACGGCGCCCTACGGCAACGTGGAGTACGACTTCGACGTCTGCGGGCTGGCCAAGGCCGCCGGCGCCTCCTACGTCGCCAGGGCCACGAGCTACCACGTCACGCTGCTCATCGACCTGATCGAAAAGGCGCTGCAGAACAAGGGATTCTCCGTCGTGGAGGCCCTGACCCAGTGCCCGACCTACTTCGGCAGGAAGAACAAGCTGGGCGGCGCCGTCGAGACGCTCAACTGGATCAAGGATCGGACCGTCAACGTCAAGGCGGCGGCGGCGCTTTCCCCCGACAAGCTCGAGGGCAAGCTCCTCATCGGCGAGCTGTATTCCGGCCAGCGGCCCGAATACACCGCCAGCTACGGCGAGATGACCGCCAAAGTGCAGAGAACCTACAACGACTACAAGGGAGGGAACCGAGGATGCGAGTTGAATTCAGACTGAGCGGTTCCGGCGGCCAGGGCCTCCTTCTGGCGGGCATCACGCTCGCCGAGGCGGCGATCTACGCGGGCAAGAACGCGGTCCAGACACAGAGCTACGGCCCAGAGGCCCGCGGCGGTTCGAGCAAGGCCGAGGTCGTCATCTCCGACGAGGAGATCGATTACCCCAAGGCCACCGATCCCGATTTCCTTCTGGCGCTCACGAACGACGCCTACAAGACCTACGGCCCGATGATGGCCAAGGGGCTGATCATCACCGACACCTCGGTGACCCTCGACCCGGCGATCAAGGCGAGGACGGTGGCCCTGCCCATCCTCTCCTCCGCCGCGGAAAAGGTCGGCAAGAAGGTCGTGGCCAACATGGTGGCGCTCGGCGTCCTCGGCGGCCTCTCCGGCGTGGCCCCGAAGGAAATCCTCAAGAAGGCCGTCGTGGCGCGCGTTCCCAAGGGGACCGACGAACTGAACGTGAAGGCTCTCGAAGTGGGGCTCGAGCTGGCGGCACAGTCCGGCGCGGCCTCCAAGTAAGGGGAACCGAGACATGAGCGATAAAGAAAGCCTCGAAAACGCGCTCCGCGACTGGAACGCCAAGGTCGAGAAGCCCCTCGCCCAGTATCCCGAGCGCAAGTCCGCCTTCGTGACGGGCTCCGACGCCCCGATAAGGCGCCTCTACACGCCGGTCGACACCCAGGGAGACTACATGGAAAAGGTCGGCCTGCCGGGCGAATTCCCCTACACGAGGGGCGTCCAGCAGACCATGTACCGGGGCAGGTTCTGGACGATGCGGCAGTACGCCGGATTCGGCAACGCCGAGGAGTCCAACGCCCGCTACAAGTACCTCCTGGCCCAGGGCCAGACCGGCCTCTCCATCGCCTTCGACCTGCCCACGCAGATCGGCTACGATTCGGACCACCCCCTCGCCGCCGGCGAGGTGGGCAAGGTCGGCGTGGCCATCGACTCCCTGGCCGACATGGAGGTCCTGTTCGACGGCATCCCGCTGGACAAGGTCTCCACCAGCATGACGATCAACGCCCCGGCCGCCGTCCTCCTCGCGATGTACATCGCGGTGGCCGAAAAGCAGGGCGTCGCCGCCGACAAGCTCGAGGGCACTATCCAGAACGACATCCTCAAGGAGTACGTGGCGCGCGGCACTTACATCTTCCCGCCGTCGCCCTCCATGAGGCTGATCACCGACATCTTCGCCTACTGCTCCAAGCAGGTCCCGAACTGGAACACGATCTCCATCTCCGGATACCACATCCGCGAGGCGGGGGCCACCGCCATCCAGGAAGTGGCCTTCACCCTGGCGGACGGCATCGCCTACGTAGAGGCCGCCGTAAAGGCCGGCCTGGACGTCGACGAGTTCGCGCCGCGCCTCTCCTTCTTCTTCAACGCCCACAACGACCTCTTCGAGGAAGTGGCTAAGTTCCGCGCGGCGCGCCGGGTCTGGGCCCACATCATGAAGGAGCGCTTCGGCGCCAAGAATCCCAAGAGCATGATGCTGCGCTTCCACACGCAGACCGGCGGCTCGACCCTCACCGCCCAGCAGCCCGAGAACAACGTCGTGCGCGTCACGATCCAGGCGCTGGCGGCGGTGCTTGGCGGCACCCAGTCCCTGCACACCAACTCCAGGGACGAGGCGCTCGCCCTGCCCACCGAGGATTCCGTCCGCATCGCCCTGCGCAGCCAGCAGATCCTCGCCTACGAGTCCGGCGTCGCCGAGACGCCAGACCCCCTGGCCGGCTCCTACTACGTCGAGAGTCTGACCGACTCCATCGAGGCGGGCGCCCTGGCCTACCTGAAGCGCATCGACGACCTGGGCGGCGCCGTAAAGGCGATCGAGCAGGGCTTCGTGCAGCAGGAGATCCAGGATTCCGCCTACGCCTGGCAGATGACGGTCGAAAAGAACGAGCGGGTCGTGGTCGGCCTGAACAAGTTCCAAGTGAAGGAAGGGGCGCCCAAGGGCCTCTTGCGCGTCGACCCCATCGTCGGCGAAAAGCAGTGCGCCAAGCTGGCGGCCACCAAGGCTAAGCGCGACGGCGCGGCGGTTGCCGCGGCGCTGGAAGCCCTCAAGAAGGCGGCCGCGGGCTCCGACAACCTGATGCCGCCCATCCTCGCCGCGGTGCGCACCTACGCGACTTTGGGCGAGATCTGCGACGTGCTGCGCGGCGTGTTCGGCGAATATCGCCCCAGCGTCATGTTCTGACAGGGAGCCTAAGCATGGAACGGAAAATACGAGTTATCGTCGCGAAGCCGGGCCTCGACGGCCACGACCGCGGCGCCAAAGTCATCGCCCGCGCCCTCAGGGACGCCGGCATGGAAGTGATCTACACAGGCCTCCGCCAGACTCCCGAGCAGATCGTCCAGGCGGCCCTGCAGGAAGACGCCGACGTCGTCGCCATGTCCATCCTGTCGGGCGCGCACAACCACCTCTTTCCCCGCGTGGTCGAGCTGCTCAAGGAGAAGGGCGCCGAGGACATCCTGGTCTTCGGCGGCGGCGTGATTCCCGAGGAGGACATTCCCTTCCTCAAATCGAAGGGGATAGCCGAGGTCTTCGGGCCCGGCACGCCGACCTCGGCGACGGTGGAGTTCATCAAGGCGCATGTGAAGCGCGGCTGAAGCTGGATTATGACTGATTCCTTAGCGCGCCGCTGCCTCGCCGGCGATCCGCGCGCCGTGGCCCGCCTCATCAGCCTGCTCGAAGACGGGGACCGGGACGCCTACGGCGTCCTGGCCGCCCTGAAGGAGCGGGCGGGGATGGCGCAGATCATCGGCATCACGGGGCCGCCGGGCGCGGGCAAGAGCACCCTCACCGACAAGATGATCGCCGAGTTCCGCGCCCGCGGCCTGACCGTGGGCGTGATCGCCGTCGATCCCTCGAGCCCCTTCTCGGGCGGCGCCATCCTCGGCGACCGCCTGCGCATGCAGGGACACGCGACCGATCCAGGCGTCTTCATCCGCAGCCTCGCCTCGCGCGGGCGGCTGGGCGGCCTCTCCAAGGCCACCGCCTTCGCCACCCGCGCCCTGGAGGCGGCGGGCTACGACATCGTGATCGTGGAGACCGTCGGCGTCGGCCAGTCCGAGATCGACATCGTCAAGGTGGCCGACACGGTGGTGCTGATCGCCGTGCCCGGCCTGGGCGACGACATCCAGGCCATCAAGGCCGGCATCATGGAGATCGGCGACGTCTTCGTCGTCAACAAGGCCGACCGCGACGGCGCCGATCGCGTCGTGCGCGAGATACGCGCGATGCTCGAAACCCAGGCCATGCTCCAGAAGGGGAGGGCGGTCGCCGCCGGACCCGACACCCTGGCCGCGCGCAACGCCGAAATCCTCCACCACGGCCTGGCCGACATGCGGGCCGAAACCCCGCAGCCCGACGGAGAGCGCGTAGACCTGCCGCCCGTGATCAAGACGGTGGCCGAAACCGGCGAGGGCGTGCCCGAACTCTGCGCCGAGATACTGTCGCGCTTCGCCGCCGACAAAGCCTCCGGCGCCCTGGACGAGCGGCGCCACAAGGCTATCGTAGCCCAGCTCAAGGACCTCGTGGGCTGGCAGGTGGCCGAGTATTTCGCCGAGCGGGAGAGGGACGGCCGCGTCGAGGCCCTCGCGCGCGCCGTGCAGCATAGGACATTGGATATCTACAGCGCGGCGCGGGAGCTCTTTTCCGCGCTCGTGAAAGGAGAAGAACCATGAAACTCGAAAGACTGGATCATATCGGCATCGCGGTGGAGAAAATCGACGAATCCCTCGCCATCTGGGAAGGAGTCCTCGGCCTGCCCCTGCACGGCACCGAGGAGGTGGCGGAGCAGAAAGTCCGCACCGCCTTCCTGCCCGTGGGCGATTCCGAGGTGGAACTCCTCGAGACCACCGATCCCGAGGGCGCCATCGGGAAATATATCGCCGCCAAGGGGCCCGGCATCCAGCACGTGGCCTTCCGGGTGGACGATATCGACGCCGCCCTGGCCGAACTCAAGGAAAAAGGCGGCCGCCTGATCGACCAGGAGCCGCGCAAGGGCGCCGGCGGGGCGAGGATCGCCTTCCTCCACCCCAAGGCGACCGGTGGCGTGCTCGTCGAACTCTGCGAGCGAAAATGAGGGCGGAAAGGGGGCGATTCGGCCAAGAATCGCCCCCTTTTCTTTGTTATTAAGTAATGCGAATATAGTAGTATAATAATATTATAATTATATAATATATAAGTATTAAAATATATTAATACTCCGCAATGGGGATAGCATTTTATCCTGTTAGGGTTTATACTCATCAAAGCATTTTCCGAACACCATTCGCTCTTTGGAACATCGTGAAAACCTAATATAAGCGATTTCGGGAGTGGATGAAAGGATGGATGGCGAAGATGGATGATAAGCTGAAGGGGCTCGAGGAACGTCGGGCCAAGGTGCTCGCGGGCGGCGGGCCGAAACGAGTCGCCGCTCAACACGCGAAGGGGAAGAAAACTGCGCGCGAGCGCATCGAGGCCCTGGTGGACCAGGGATCCTTCGTCGAGCTGGACGCCTTCGTCGAGCATCGCTGCACCGACCTGGGCATGGCCGATGTCGAGGCTCCGGGCGAGGGCGCGGTCATCGGCTACGGCACCGTGAACGGCAGGATGGTCTACCTCTTCGCCCAGGATTTCACCGTCATCGGCGGCTCGCTCGGCGAGATGCACGCGGCGAAGATCTGCAAGGCCATGGACATGGCGGTCAAGGTCGGCTGCCCCTGTATCGGCATCAACGATTCGGGCGGCGCGCGCATCCAGGAAGGCGTCGACGCCCTCTCCGGCTACGGCGACATCTTCTACCGCAACACCCTCGCCTCGGGCGTCGTGCCCCAGATATCGGTCATCATGGGCCCCTGCGCCGGCGGCGCGGTCTACTCGCCGGCCCTCACCGACTTCGTCTTCATGACCGAAGGCTCCTCGAACATGTTCATCACCGGTCCCCAGGTCATCAAGGCCGTCACCGGCGAGGACGTCTCCGCGGAGGACTTGGGCGGCGCGCGCGTCCACACCGAGGTGTCGGGCGTCGCCCAGTTCAAGTTCCGCGACGAGGAAGCCACGATCGAGGGCATCAAGAAGCTCCTCTCCTTCCTGCCGCAGAACAATATCGAGGACGCCCCTCTGGCCAAGAACGGCGACGATCCCGCCAAGCTGGTGCCCCAGCTCGGCGAGGTTCTCCCCGACTCGTCGAACAAGCCCTACGACATCAGGAACGTGATCGAGAAAGTCGTCGACCTCGGCGACTACCTCGAAGTCCAGCCCGACTTCGCCAAGAACATCGTCACCTGCTTCGGCAGGCTCGGCGGACGCTCGGTGGGCATCATCGCCAACCAGCCCGCGGTCATGGCCGGCGTCCTGGACATCAACGCCTCCGACAAGGCCTCGCGCTTCATCCGCATCTGCGATTCCTTCAATATTCCCCTCGTGACCTTCACCGACACGGCCGGCTACCTGCCGGGCGTCGGCCAGGAGCACGGCGGCGTAATCAGGCACGGCGCCAAGCTCCTCTACGCCTACTCCGAGGCGACGGTGCCCAAGCTCACCGTCATCCTCCGCAAGGCATACGGCGGCGCCTACATCGCCATGTGCTCCCGCCACCTCGGCGCCGACCAGGTCTTCGCCTGGCCCTCGGCCGAGATCGCGGTGATGGGCCCCGACGGCGCGGCGAACATCATCTTCAAGAAGGAGATCGACGAGGCCGCCGATCCCGCCGCCATGCGCAAGGACAAGATCGCCGAGTACAAGCAGAACTTCGCCAATCCCTACAAGGCGGCGATCCGCGGCTACGTGGACGACGTGATAGATCCCGCCCAGACCAGGGCCAGGCTCTGCTCCGCGCTCACCATGCTCCTCGGCAAGCGCCAGTCGCATCCCGCGCGCAAGCACGGGAATACCCCCGTCTGAGATCGGGAGGAACCATGGACTACTATCAGTGGATGGTGCTTCTCTCGAGCCTGGGCGGAATCATCGCCGTGGTCGCGGCGGTATCGGCCGCCAGGCGGACCTCCGGAACGCGGGGAGCGAGCGCCTCGGCCGCGGGGAACAGCCTCGAAGGCCGGGCGGCCGACGCGGCGACGCCCCCGGCATCGGCCGACGGAGCCCTCGTCGCGGCGATCGCCGCCGCGATCTATGCGACCACGGGCGCCGCGCCGGGATCCCTAAGGATCGCTTCCATTCAACCCTCGCCCGCCCAGGAGGGTGGCTTCAATACCCCTGTCTGGGGAAGAGTCGAACGCTTCGCGCAGCGATGATCGCAACAAGGAGATAATTACCATGAAACAGTATAAAGTGACCGTTAACGGACAGTCCTACGATGTGAGCGTCGAGGAAGTCGGCGCCGCGCCCGCCGCCGCGAGGGCTCCGGCCCCCGCAGCCCCCGCCGCAGCTCCGGCGGCTCCGGCTCCCGCTGCGGCGCCCGTCGCCCCGGCTCCCGCTGCGGCGCCCTCCGCCCCCACCGCCGGCGCCGTCAGCGTCAAGTCCCCGATGCC
>JAJTBU010000419.1 GCA_021286735.1 bacterium | reverse complement strand
TTGCGGATAGCCATCGGGTAGAGCGCCCCGCCAGCCTTGAGCGCGAACTCCTTGCTGAAGACAACTTTGTTGGGGCTGCGCTCGTGATCGAGCAGCGCGTAGCTTTGACCGCCCAGGTCGAGCAGTTCCTCGCCAAAGCCTCCCGCCGAAAATAGCCGGTCCACGAAGCAGTTCGCGCCGCGGCCGGCGGCCGACGCGGCGCCGCCCCCCGATCCGCCGGGCTCGGCGGCGTAGGTGCTGCAGTAGTTCTGCTTGGTCTTGAAGGAGTCGATCTCGAAGACGGAAGCCCCTTTCAGGTGGAGGTAGCAGTTCATGTCGGCGGCCTGGTAGACGATTTCCTTTTCGCCGTCGCAGTCGATGTCGTCCAGGATTATGCCGGGGCTAAAGCTCCCATGGATGCGGGTCGCCTTCTCGGCCTCGATGAGGGCGCGGAAGGCGTTCATGCGCACCTCGGGCCGCCGAATGCCGCCGATCGCGCTCTCCCAATAAGCGTCGCCGTTCTGGGCCTTCCACAGGTCTTCCTGGGCGCTCTTCTTCCTCGCCTTGTCGCCGCGCAGCAGGGACATGAGCGAGTGGATATGGTACATCTTGTCGTAGAGGCGCTTGCTGGAGGGGTTGCGGAGGAGGAGCTGCTTCACGGGCGCCCTGCGTGGCGGGTCGCCGGGGCAGGAGCCCATGCCGAGGCTCGCCTCCAGGCGCGGCGCCATGCAGGAGCAGAGATAGAACAGCTTTCCGGACTTTAGCGTCTTGGCGTGGCTCTGGGCGAGCGAAGTTTCGATATCGAGGCAGTTTTTCTGGAACCAGGCGAAGGTTTTTTCGAACATCACGTCGGGCGACTCGAGGCCGGAGGCTTCCCACATCGCCGGCACGGAATTGCCGTCGATCATCATGGTGTAGAGCCTGCACTCGGGATAGGTCGCCATCAGGCGCTCGAGCGCCGTCTCGAAAGGCATCGCCTCGCCGAAGGTGGCGTCGATGTCGAAGGCCGGGAAGATATAGAGCAGCTTGCGCTGGTCCTCGGTGATCAGGGGCAGGAATTGCCCGCTCTCGGCCAGGCCCGCGCCGGCGAGAAGGGTCGCCGGGAGAAAGGTGTAGGATAGTCCGGAGTTGCGGAACACGACGGGAACGGCGTCGTCCCAGGCGTACTCGCCGAGCCACCCTCCCGAAGGGCGTTTTCCGAAGGTCTTTCTCAGGTAGGTCGTGAGCATCTCGATCTGCCCGATCTTGTCCGAGGGCTGCAGCATGGGGAAGAGGGGGCTGAAATAGCCGCCGCCGAGAAGCTCGATCTGCTTGCGCCCGGCCATCTCCTCGAGAAGGAGAAGAAACTCCGGGTGGTTTTCCTCGATCCACTGGAAGACCACGCCCGAATAGTAGAGCACGGCGTTGATGTTCTGGAACTTGTACAGGCTCGAAAGGAAGGGGCGCCAGGAGCGCTGGTAGGTCAACTCAAAGACCTTTCCCGAGGCGCCGTCCGGCATAGTGTTGTATGTCCCCAGTATGACCTTCGTGCCTTGCATCAGCTCCGTACCTTCGTCGTGATGAGCGGATTCTATACTAGATG
>JAJTBU010000418.1 GCA_021286735.1 bacterium | reverse complement strand
CAGGATATCGGGCTCCGAGACGGCGATGAAGCGGCGAAGTTCCGCCAGGCGGAGAGGGGAATAGATGTTCGCGCCCTCCCGGTGGGCGAAAACCACCCTGACGCCCCGGGATTGAAGCCTGTCGGAGAAAGCGTCTCCGCGGCCATCGAGCACATAGAGTTCCGCGTCGATGCCGCTTTCGACGAGACGGGGCAGTAGGTCGCCGACAAACCGCTCCGCTCCGCCCAGGGCGAGCGAATTGATGACGTGCAAGACTTTCATCGGCTTCTCTTTTTCCCCGCGGCCAAGGCGAGACTGTCGCGGATCGCGGCCGCCAGGCCGGCGGGAGCGGCCACGGCGACGAGGAGTTTGGCTCTCAAAGGCAGTTTCGAAGGGCGGGCCCGGCATCTCTTTCGGCCGGGCAGGAAAAAGCGGACGAAATTGACCGCTTCCCTGAAGAGGCTGAGGGGGGAATAGGGCAGCGCGAGCTCCTCCGCGTAGAAAAGCAAGGTTCCGCAGGGGTTCGAGAGACGCAGCTCCAGGCTTTTCGCCGAGAGCCCGTCCTCCTGGTATTCGCAAAGATAGATCGCCTCGTCGAGGAGGAGGAGGTCGAAGCCGGCTGCCGCGATCCTGAACCAGACGACGCACTCCGTGATGAACTTCTCCCCCTGGAACTCGGGAAAGGGAAATCGGCGGAGAACGCTCGCCTTGAAGACTTCGGCCTTGTCTCCCCGCAGTCCATCGACGAAGGTCAGGGTCGCCGCATCCCTTCGGCGCAGGCCGGACGGGAAGCTCTCGCCGATCCGGCGCCCTTCTCCGTCGTATCTCAAGCCCATTATTCCGCCGATCCCGGGATCGGCATCGGCTTCCGGCACCAAGGCGGCTATCTTCTCAAGGGCATCGGGGGGCAGGCGATCGTCCGAATCGACGATGTAAATCCAGCTTCCGGCGGCCTCTGGTATTCCTCGGTTCAGGGCCCGATGTTTGCCCCCATTGGGAAAAGTAAGGACCCGAATGGGATAGGCGCTCTCGGCCGCCCATCCCGCCGCGAGCTTGGCCGTGTCGTCGACGGATCCATCATCCACGACAAGCCACTCAAAATCGGAGAAACTCTGGGAATCCAGGGAAGCCTTCAAAGCCGGCAGCGTCCAGGCGCGGTTGTACGTGGGCGTCAATATGGTAAAAAGCGGGCTGCCCATGGTCATTCCGCCGTCGCGCGGCCAAGGCCCCCATCGCGGACCGTCTTCATCGCGACGCCTCCCGAATTTTCGCGACCACCCATCCCTGCACCGCCCTCAGCCGTTTTTCCATCGCGGAGTACATATCCACCATGGACGCGACGACCTTCTCAGGGTCGGCGGCGCAGATAGCCGCGACATAGACCCCCTCCTCGACGGGAAGGACCACAACGCGCATACGCACGCTGTCGGCCGGGAAAGCCCGGATCATCATGAAGCTCAACGGTCGGCGGTTTTCCAGGCTGATCAGCAGTCCGTCCCCGATCCATTTGAAGCCGAGCGCGTACCACGAAGCCCCAAAATTGGAGTCGCGCAGATGGATGATCGTCTCCAAAGAAGACGGCGACGCCTGAAGGACCA
>JAJTBU010000053.1 GCA_021286735.1 bacterium | reverse complement strand
ATCCTGATGCCGATTTCCCTCGTCCGCTCGGTGACCGACACCAGCATGATGTTCATGATGCCGATGCCGCCGACGATGAGCGACACACCCGCTATCGCCGCCAGGAGGGTCGTGAGCGTCGATGCGCTCGCCGAGGCCGTCTTTATAATCTCGGCCTGGTTCATGACATCGAAGTCGTTCTCGGCGCCCGCCGAGAGCCTGTGCGATTCGCGCAGGATGGCGGTCACCTCGGCCTGGGCCGCGTCCATCTGATCCTCCCGGGTCACGCTCATCTCTATCGACTGCAGGTGCTTGGTTTTCTGGAGCCGCGCCATGGCCGTGGAGAGGGGCACGAGGACGACATCGTCCTGGTCCTCGCCCATGCCGCTCGACCCTTTCGAAGCGAGGACGCCGATGATCGTGAAGACAGTCGAGCCGACGCGGACCTGCTTGCCCACGGGGTCCTGGCCCGCGAAGAGCTTGGACGCCACCGTTGAGCCGATGACGGCGACCTTCGCGCGGCTCGCATCGTCTGCAGAGGTCATCCATTCGCCCTCAGAAATCGCCCAACGTTTGATCGTCGCGTAGTCCTGCTGGACGCCCTGGACGGTCGTCGCCCAGTTTCCGGAGCCGCCGACCACCTCGGTCTCCTGCATGCGGACGCTGCCGGAAATCGCCTCGACGTACGACGACTCGGAGCGGATCTTCTCGATATCGGCCAGGGTGATCCGGTTGGCCACGTCCGGCCCGCGCGGCGGCATCACCATGAGGAGGTTCGTGCCCATGGAGGCGATGTTGTCGGCCACCTGCTTCTGCGACCCCTGGCCGACCGCGACCATGACGATCACCGAGCAGACGCCGATGATGATGCCTAGCGACGTGAGGAGGCTCCTCATCTTGTTCCGCAGTATGCTGCGCACCGAGGTGCGGGCGAGTTTCGCGAAGTTCATGCGGCCCCCTTCGCCTTCCGGGCGCGCAGGTCCTCAGCCGCGCTTCTGCGGTCCGCCACCGCGCGGTCGGAGACGAGGGCTCCGTCGCGCATCGTCACGACGCGGGTTGTATAACAGGCGACTTCTGGCTCGTGGGTGACCATGACGATGGTGATTCCCTTGGCGTTCAATTCCTGGAAGAGAGCCATCACCTCGAGCGTCATTTCGGAGTCGAGGTTGCCCGTCGGCTCGTCGGCCAGGATGAAGGCGGGCTCGCCGATCATGGCCCGCGCGATGGCCACGCGCTGCTGCTGCCCGCCCGAGAGCTGCGAGGGAACATGGTGCAGGCGCTCGCCCAGGCCGACCGCCTTGAGCGCGGCGATGGCCTTGTCCTCGGGATTCCCGTCCAGGCTCTCGCGCCTGTAGAGCAGCGGCAGCTGGACGTTCTCGACGGCGCTCGTCCTCGCGAGCAGGTTGAAGCCTTGGAAAACGAAGCCGATCTTCCTGTTCCTTATGTCGGCGAAAGCGTCGCCGTCCGCCTTCGAGACGTCGGTTCCGTCGAGGAAGTAGGAACCTTCTGTAGGTTTGTCCAGACAGCCCAGGATATTCATGAGCGTGGATTTCCCGGATCCGGAGGGACCCATGATCGCCACGAACTCGCCCTTTTCGACATCCATGTCCAGCCCCCTGATAGCCTTCACCGTGATATCGCCCAACGTGAAGTGGCGCTCGATGCCGCGCAACGCGATGACCGACATCAGGCTTGCCCCTTGGCTTCCCGCACGATGATCCGCGCGCCTTCGAGATCGTCGGCGCCGATAAGCTCGGTGTTCGTGCCGTCGCTCGAGCCGACGCCGACCATCTTCACCGCGGGCTTGCCCTGGGCATCCAGGTACCAGACCGCCTTTTTCGCGGCTTCGGCCGCCGGGGCGGCGGAGCCCGCGCCCTGGACGCCGGAAGCGCCCGCGGCGGCGCCGCTCTTGCGCATCCCGGGGCCGCCGGGCGCCCGTGGATTTTGAGGACGTCGAGCTTTTCGCGCTGGCCGCGGCGGCCTGCGAGGCGTCGTACTCGGCGAGCGCGGCGGCCCGCTCCGTCTCCGACAGTCCGCCGAGCCCCGCCGCGTATTCCAGGCGCGCGATCTCCTTGGCGCTCAGGCTCGAAGGTTGGAAACGAAGCGCCGCGGAGGGAGCGAGCAGCACCGACTTCTTGTTTTCCTTGATGAACTCGACGTTGGCCGTCATGCCGGGCAGGAGGCTTCCATCGACATTGTCCGCCTTGACGATCACATAGTAATTGACGACGTTGTCGGTCGTCTCCGGCACGAGCCTGATAGAATCGACGGTTCCCGCGTACTGCTTCCCGGGATTCGCCTCCACGGTGAAGCGCACGGACTGGCCGACCTTCACCGACCCGATATCGAGTTCGTCGACCTCCGCCTTGATCTCCATCTTCGAGAGATCCTTGGCTATCGTGAACAGGGCCGTAGCGTTCGAGCTCGAGCCCTCGACGACGCTTCCGCCAGCTTCGACGCCCCGCTCCAGAACGATGCCGTCGATGGGCGACACTATCCGCGCGTACTGGGTGAGCTGCGTCTCGATCACCTGGAGGGCCGACTGCGCCGACTGGAGCGAGGCCTTTTTGACGTCCATCGCGGATTTGCTCGACTTGAGGTCGTATTCAGAGACGAGCCCCTTAGCGGCGAGCGTCGCGTTGTTTTGGTAATCGAGGGCGGCGAGGTCGTAATTCACTTGGGCGATATTGAGGTCCGCCTGGGCTTTCTTCTTCTCCAGCTCGAGCATGTCGGTGTTCAGCGTGACTAGGAGCTGGCCTTTTTTCACATGGTCGTTGTAGTCGGCGTAGACCTTCTCCACCCTGCCGCTCATCTGCGAAAGCACGCTGACGCTGGACACCGTCGCAAGCACGCCGGAGCTGGTCACGGTGGTTTCGATATCGCCCTTCGCGACCGTGGCGAATTCATAGGCGGCGGCCGTGCCGCCCGCCGCGGATTTCTTTGTCGACGCCACGCCCATGAGGATGGCCGCGGCACCCAGGACCGCAGCCGTCGCGCCGATCAACTTGATTGTATTCTTGTTCATTGCGAGTACTCCTTGCTCGCAATAAACAATGCAACTGTCGTGCCAAAGTTGAAATATATTTCTATTTTCTTTTTATATAATATATTAATAAATCTTTACATAGGATGTTGCCCTTTTGTTTCATAAAAAAAAGCTGGCAACGCGCAATTTCTGCGCACCGCCAGCTTTCAATTTTCGCGCAAAATCTGCGCAGTCGCGCCTAGCGCGCCGCCAAGTTCCTCACCCAGCGCTCCTTGCGGAGCCACCATGCGGCGACCAGCGCCTTCGGGATATCGGAAAGCTTCGCCAACGCGTAGAGGGCGACGGGTCCGAGAACAGTGAAGCGCGCGATGAGGAGGGCCGCCGGCAGGAACATCGTGTAGGTTATGCCGACGTCCACCCACACGCCCATGAGCGTGTCCCCGCCCGACCTCGACACGCCGAACTGCGCGTTGATGAAGCACCACAGGGGGAGGTAGGTGCCGATCACCAGGACGAGGCCCCGCGTGACCCGGCGAGCCTCGGGCGACAGGTTCGCGAACACGAGAGGAATCCCGAAGGTGGTGCAGGCCGCGAGGACGAAGGCCGCCAGCCCCAGCACGGCCGAGCCGGACTGTATCCAGCGCGCCTTCTCCCTCGCCTCGTCGAGCCTTCCCGCGCCGAGCGTCGATCCGAGGATGACGCTCGTCGACGAATGGATCGCGGGGAACACGAGGAAGAGGATGTTCGCGATAGTCCAGCCCGCGGCCATGCCCGCGACGGTCTCCGCCCCGCCCCTGCCGTTGTAGAGCGCGGTGACGATCGTCTCGGAGAAGGCCCACGACAGCTCCGATACGAGCATCATGCCGGATTTCTTGACGATCTCCCCGAAGAAGCGCCTGTTCACGGCGAGGAGGGCCCTAGGGGCGACCTCGAAGCCGGGCTTCACCCTCTTCGCCATGGCGACGAAGGCCGCCACCTCGGCGAGCCGGGCGATCACGGTCGCGATGGCCGCTCCCGTCACTTCCAGCCTCGGAGCTCCCAGGTTTCCGTAGATCAGCACCCAGTTGAAGAAGGTGTTGATGAGCGCCGCGGCCACCGATACCGCGAGGGGGACCTTCGTTATGCCGGTGTCCCTGAACGATGTGCTCAGGGCGGCGGTTATGCCCATGGGGATGAAGCTCGCGCTGACAGCCCGGAGATAGCGCGCCCCTTCGGCGATGATCTCCCCCCCTTCCGTGTTTCCCCCGAGCATGAGGCCTATGAGCTGCTCCGCGAAGGCGAGGCAAATGATGGTGTGGGCCACGGACACGCCCAGGGCCAGGAGAAGCTTGAAGCGGAATGCCTGCCTCATGCCCTCCTTGTCGCCGGCCCCCTTGTGCTGCGAGAGATAGATGCCGCCGGCCATGCACACCGTGGTGATGATGACGATGAAAATGAAGTTGATCTGGTTCGCGACGTTAACGCCCGCCATCTTGGCGTCGCCGAGGGCCGCCACCATGAAGTTGTCGATGAGCGACACCATTCCGGTGAGAAAATTCTGAAGCATGATGGGCACGACGATGCCGAGGGCGTTCCGGTAGAAGATCGCCGGCCCGAAAAGCGGTGCAGTCATTGAGAGAACTCCGTTCAGTGTTGCGGGCTTTCCTTGTCGGCAGTGTCCAGCCCGTATTCCTTGATTTTATTGAGAAGGGTCCTGCGCGTTATGCCGAGCTCCGCGGCCGTCTTCTCCCTATGCTGCGAATTGCGCTCCAGAGCCCGCGCGATGGCTTGTCTCTCCATTGCCTCCAGTGTCATGGCCCCGGCCGCCGCGGAATTTTCCTCCCCCTCCGAGGGAAGCTTTTCCGGCGCGCGGGGCGCGATGAAGTCGAAATCGCGCGGCTGCAGGATATCGCCGTCGGCGAGGATGCAGGCGCGCTCGATGGCGTTCTCCAGCTCGCGCACATTGCCTGGAAAGCCATAGTCCATCAGGAACTCGATGGCCTCGCGGCTCAGCCCGCTCAGCTTTCTGCCCACCATCGGCGAAAATCGCGCCAGGAAGGCGCCGGCGAGGCGCGGTATGTCCTCCCGCCTCTCCCGCAGCGGCGGCAGCCTGACGCGGATGACGTTGAGCCGGTAATAGAGATCCTCGCGGAAACGGCCCAGCCGCACTTCCTTCTCCAGGTCGCGGTTCGTGGCAGCGATGACGCGCACGTCTATGGGCGTGCCCTTGAGCGAGCCCAGGCGCTGCACCTTGCGCTCCTGCAGCACCCTGAGGAGCTTCACCTGCAGGTGCAGGGGCAATTCGGCTATCTCGTCCAGGAAGAGCGTGCCGCCCTGCGCGCTTTCGAAGAGGCCCTGCTTGCGCGAATCGGCGCCCGTGAAAGCGCCTTTCTCGTAGCCGAAGAGTTCGCTCTCCAGCAGGTGCTCGGGGAAGGCGCCCATGTTGATCGGCACGAAGAGGCCTTCGCGCTTCGAAAGACTGTGCGCGAGCCGCGCCGCGACTTCCTTGCCCGTGCCGCTTTCGCCGGTGAGGAGGATGGTCGCCGCCGATGGAGCGGCCTTGGCGAGGAGTCTGGCGATTTCCAGCATCTTCGGACTTTCTCCCACCATGACGCCGGCTCCTGGCCGCCCCGCCATGCCCGCCGCGACGGAGCGCGAGAGGCGGTGGTTCTCGACGGCCTTCTTGACGCGGAGGGCCAGTTCGTCGGGGTCGAAGGGTTTCACCAAGTAATCGTAGGCACCCGTCTTCATCGCCTCTACCGCGTCGCGGATCTCGCCGTGGGCCGAGATGACGATGACGGGCATGTTGGGGCCCTCCTCCTTCACCCAGCGGAGGAGCTGCATGCCGTCGAGGCCGGGCATGCGCAGATCCGTCACCAGACAGTCGAAGGGTTCCTCCTCGAGCCTCTGGCGACCCGACTTCCCATCCAGCGCTATTTCGGCCTCGATGCCGTCGGGCTCGAAATATTCGGCAAGGGAACGCGCCAGCTGCCGTTCATCGTCGACTATCAGGATCCGCATTATCTTTCTCTCCGTTTCCTTTCGATAATATTTGAAAAATATCTTTACGCCCTTATAATCTAGATATGAGCGTATCGCCTGATGTCTCCTCCCGAGAGGAGCCGCGCCATACTCGGGCCTCTATCGTGGCGGGAATCTTCTATCCCGCGTCGGCCAGGGAGCTGTCGGAGAGCATCAGCTCTCTGATGGATGTCCCCGGGCTCCCCGCCGGGCAGTGTCAGGCCATCGTCAGCCCTCATGGGAGCCTCCAGTATTCGGGCGCGATCGCGGCGAGGGCCTGGGCGGCCGCTTCCGGCTTCGCGGCGGAGACCATCGTCATAGTCAGCCCTTCCCACCGCTGCTTCGAGCCCGGCATCTTCCTTCCGGAAGTCCGCGCTTTCTCCGTACCCACGGGCGTCTTCAAGGTCGACCTGGCACTCGTCAAGCAACTGATGCATTGTAGCACAAGCGTCAGCCTCAGCGATATTCCCCACTTCGAGGAACATTCCATCGAAATGCAGCTTCTTTTCGCCGCGAAATGCTTCCCCAAGGCCTCCATCCTGCCGATCATCGCCGCCAGCTCGGACAGCCAGGAACTGGACAGCCTCTTCACCAATCTGCAATTCGTCCTCGGCGACAAGCTCGCCTCCACGCTCTTCGTCCTCACGACGAACCTCGCGGTCGACGAGGATCCGATCGCCTGCCGTGAGCGCAGCGCCGCTTTCGTCGATCTGATCGAGAAGGGCGAAGCGCGGGCGCTCGGCGCGCTCTGCGACGCCCGCCCCTCTTTCTGCGGAGGCCAGATCGTCGCCGCCTTCCTCCGCTCGACCCTCTCCTACGGCATGCGCCCGAAATCCCTGGGCCTCATCGACTCCTCGCCGGTCGCCGAGAGGGGCGAGCCCATCGTCGGCTACGCGGCTATCGGATTCTCGAGGTAGCGCGATGGAGACAAAGCTCACATCAGCGGAAAAGCGCGCGCTCTGCGCCGCGGCGCGGGAATCCATCGCGGCCAGCCTCGGGGGACGCGCGGCGGATATTCCGGAAGCGCCGCCAGGATGCCGCCAGGTCGCGGGGGCCTTCGTCACGTTGCGCGCGCGCGGAGCCTTGCGCGGCTGCATAGGCCGCCTGCGCGGCGCCGGCCCGCTCATGGATACGGTCACGGAGATGGCCAGGGCCGCCGCTTTCGAGGATCCGCGCTTCGATCCGGTGCAGGGCGGAGAGTTGGGCGACATCGATATCGAAATCACCATCCTGGGTCCTTTCAGGAAGATCGACGGGGCCGGAGAAATCCTCATCGGCAGGGACGGCGTCTACATCGCCGCAGCGGGCAGGTCCGGAATCCTCCTGCCCCAGGTCGCGACGGAATATGGCTGGGACGCGCCTACCTTCCTCGAGCATGTCTGCCTCAAGGCGGGGCTTCCGCCCGGCTCCTGGAAGGCTCCGGGCGCGCAGCTCTACGCCTTCGAGGGGCTCGTTTTCGGCGAGAAAGAAGCCTGAGCGAAGGCTACGAAGCCCTGCCCGCCCCTCCCTTCAGCATTTTCTTGATTTTCTTGAACCACACGAGGCGCATCTTCTCGGCGGCCCTGAAGAAGCCGTAGGCCAGGGGCGCGAGGGGATAGTCGACGGAGCCGACGCGATGGACGATATCGCCGCCGAAGCCGGTCTTGAAGAGGTATAGCCCGGCCATCGGGTGGTCGGGACTGTCGTCGGGCGGTATGCCGAAGAAATCGTAGTCGGCGCAGCCCGCGGCCTTCGCAGCCTCGATGGCCTTCCACTGAAGGGCGTAGGCGGGCATAAGGTTGCGCTTTTCGCCGGACGAGGCGCCGTAGAGGTAGGTCGCCCGCCCCCCGTGGAAAAGCGTGATGATGGCGGCGATGGGCTTCCCCTCGTGCCGGGCCACCCAGACGGACAGGTCGGTCACAGATGACCCGGAGTTCGCCGAAGGTCCGTCGGTCGCGGATGACTCGGCGGTCGCCAAAGGCGCGGCGCCCGCGGGCAGGTCGCGCGGCGTGTCGAAGAGCCGGCGGTAGTACGACAGCGGGTGTATCGCGATGCCGTCGCGCTTCGCCGTCTCCAGGTAGAGCGCGTAGAAAATCTCGAGGGCTTCGGCGCCCTCCCGCGCAACCTCGACGCCCTTTTTTTCGGCGAGGCGGATATTGTAGCGCCACTTGGGCTTCATCGCGGCGAGAAGCTCCTCCTCAGGCCTTCGCAGGTCGAGGATGACCGTGTCGGGGACCTGGACCGCCGAGCCTCGGCGCAGCAGGCAATCATGGCGCCCGAGGGCCTCCGCGAGCGCCCTGCCCGCCGCTCCGTCGCGGTCCCAGGTGAGATCGAAGCGCAGGAAGAGGAGGCGGCCGCCGATCCCTGCGGCGATGGCGGCGGCGAGCGACGTAAGGTAGGCGCAGGGATCGGCGCAGCCGATCGGCTCGGCGGGCCCGTGCGGCAGGTAGGCGAAGGAGTAACCCGCGCCCAAGGGGCGCACCAGGGCGAACACCTCGCCCGTCCCGTCAGGCTCCCCGCCGACGGCGCAGGCATAGGCTCTCCAGCCCGTCAGGCGCTTGAAGCGCCCCCAGAAGCGAGTCTGCATAAAACTCGCGGGCCCGGCGGATGGGAGGGCGCGAAACGTCGAATCCAGCGGAATCCACACGACGCCGTCGGCGGAAGGCGACGGCTCAGCGCCGGGCATCATCCAATCTCGCCATTCCGGACATTCTGGAGCTGGAGGGCCTGGCCCTCCGCGGCGAGCCTCGCCGATCCAGCGCGGGCGAAGCCATCGACCGCGGCGAGCGGAACTGAGAAGAAAGTATCGACGTCGATCTGCGTTTCCGCGGGGCCGTCCGCGGCGAGGCCCTCGAGGGTCACTGGAGTGCCCGGAGCCGCCCAGGGCGCCTGCAGGACTTCGACCGCTTCCTTGCCTTCGGGACCCGCCAGGGAGGCCGCCAGGAGCATGCCGCGGGACTCCACGCCCCTCAGCTTGGCCGGCTTGAGGTTATCCACGAGGATGACATGCCTGCCGAGCAGCTCCTCTTCCTTGTAGAAGGGGACGAGGCCCGACACGATCACGCGCTCATTTCCCGAACCGTCGTCGAGGGTTTCGATATAGAGCTTGTCCGCCTTGGGGTGCCGCTCGATTTTCACGATCGCTGCGACCTTGAGGGCGACGAGCTTGAGGAAACGCCGCTCCACGGGCAGCTCGGCGTAGGGGGCGGGTTTGGCAGGCTCGGGGGCCGCCTGAGCGTGCGGCGCGGCCGCCTGGGCGGCGGGAGCCGCGGCCGTGGGGGCTTTCGCCGGAGCCACGGCGCCGCCGGCAGCTGGCTGGGCGGCTGCCTTCCCGGCCTGGTCCCTGTCCGCTCTCTCCTTCTGCGAGCCGGAATAGCGCTCGCGGAGCTCGGCCACGTACTTCTCGTCGAGCTTGGAGAAGAGCACTTCGGGGGTTTTCACCTCGGAGAGCCCCTCGGTGGAGCCGAGCGCGGACCAGTCGAGGCCGCCCGCGCCAAGCGTCACGCCGAGCATCGAGGCGAGCTTCTCGGCGGCGTGGGGCATGTAGGGCTGGGTCATGACCGCCAAGTCGCGCAGGATATAGCAGAGGTCGGAGATGAGGGAGGCCGCGGCCTCCGGGTTGGAAGTCCTCGTCTTCCATGGCTCGCCGTCCTGGAAGCGCTTGTTGGCCAGATCGGATAGTTCGAAGATCGCCCTGAAGGCGTCGCGCAGGTCGGCCCGCTCAAGCGAGGCGGAGACGGCGGCCTCGATGGCCTTGGCCTTCTCCCAGAACGCCGCGTCGGGCTTGCCCGCCGGGATCTTTCCGCCGTAGTAGCGGGACACGAAGGTGAGCGTGCGGTTGGCCAGGTTGCCCAGGTTGCCGATGAGCTCGCCTTCTCCAGGAAGTCCGCCCAGGTGAAGGTGTAGTCCGAGGTTTCGGGCCTGTTCCAGAAGATGTAGAAGCGCCAGACGTCGGCGGGGATCGTCGTCTCCATCACGTCGGAGCCGAAGACGCCCACGCCCTTGGATTTGGAGAACTTGCCCGACTCGTAGTTGAGGTATTCGCTCGAGGACATGTGGTGCAGCATGGTCCAGTCGCGTCCCGAGCCCAGGAGGCTCGAGGGGAAGATCACCGTGTGGAAGGGGATGTTGTCCTTGCCGATGAACTGGTACAGCTCCACGTTCTCGGGGTTCTGCCACCAGGATTTCCAGTCGAAGCCCTTTTCGGCGGCGAGGCCGGCGGTCATCGAGATGTAGCCGATGGGCGCGTCGAACCAGACGTAGAAGACCTTGTCCTCGAAGCCCGCGAGGGGCACGGGGATGCCCCATTTGAGGTCGCGGGTTATGGCGCGGGGCCTGAGGCCGTCGCGCAGCCATGCCTGGGTCATCTGGACTGCGTTGTTCGACCAGAATCCCTTCTCGCTGGCGGCCTTGATCCAGGGCTCGAGCTTCGGCTTGATCCCGGGCAGGTCGATGTAGAGATGGGTGGTCGCCTTGAGGTGCGGCGTCGAGCCGCAGCTCGAGCACTGGGGCTTTATGAGCTCGGTGGGCTCGAGGAGCTTGCCGCAGTGCTCGCACTGGTCGCCGCGAGCGCCCTCGTAGCCGCAGGAGGGGCAGGTGCCCTTGACGTAGCGGTCGGCCAGGAACCTGCCGCAGGAATCGCAGTAGAGTTGCTCGATCGTCTGTTCCTTGATGTATCCGTTCCTCTCGAGGTCGAGGAAGATCGACTGGGTGGTCTGGGTCTGCTCCGGCGCCGAGGTGCGGCCGAACTTGTCGAAGGATATCCCGAACCAGCTGTAGATGTCCCGATGCAGGGCGTGGAAGCGGTCGCAGAGTTCGCGGGGCGTGACGCCCTCCTCCTGGGCCTTGGTCTCGGTGGCGGTGCCGTACTCGTCG
>JAJTBU010000417.1 GCA_021286735.1 bacterium | reverse complement strand
AACCTCGCCTCGACCAAGCAGCTCCAGGAGGTGCTCTTCACCGAGCGCAAGCTCCCCGCGCAGAAGCGCACCAAGACGGGCTACTCCACCGACACCACGGTGCTCGAGGAGCTCGCGCCCCTCGACCCCGTGCCGGAGCTCATCCTGCGGCAGCGCACGATGGCCAAGCTCAAGAACACCTACGTCGACACGTTGGCCGATCTCGCCGAGAAATCGGGCAGGGTCCACACCACCTACATCCAGACGGGCGCGGCCACGGGGCGACTCTCAAGCAAGGACCCGAACCTCCAGAACATCCCCATCCGCGACGAGGAGGGCCGCAGGATACGCGCGGCCTTCACCGCGGCGCCCGGCTGCAAATTGATCTCGGCGGACTATTCGCAGATCGAGCTGGTCGTCGTGGCCCATCTCTCGGGCGACGAGAACCTCATCAAGGCCTTCCGGGAAGGCGTCGACATCCACAGGCGCACGGCGGCCTTCATTTTCGGCATCGACGAGGCGGCGGTCACCCCCGAGCACCGCCGCGTGGCCAAGACCATCAACTTCGGCGTCATCTACGGCATGAGCGCCTTCAGGCTGGCGCGCGACCTGCGCATCCCCAACGGGCGCGCCCAGGGCTTCATCGACGCCTATTTCACGACCTATTCGGGCATCGCGCGCTTCATAGCGAAGACGATCGCGGAGACGGAGGCCTCGGGCTACACGACCACGATGTTCGGCCGCAGGCGGCAGATCGCCGCCATCAACTCGCGGAACAAGACCGAGCGCCAGGCCGCCCAGCGCGTCGCCGTGAACACGCCCATCCAGGGCAGCGCGGCCGACATCGTCAAGCGGGCCATGCTCAAGGTCGACGCCGTCCTCGCCGCCGGGATGCCCGAGGTCTCGATGCTCCTGCAGGTCCACGACGAGCTGGTCTTCGAGGCGCCGGAGGCTTCGGTCGAGGCGGCCTGCGCCCTCGTGAAGCGCGAGATGGAATCGGCCGCCGAACTCTCGGTGCCCCTGCGGGTGAGCGTCGAGACGGCCTTCTCCTGGGGCGACATGCACTAAATGAAGACGATCATAGGGCTCACGGGCGGCTACTGTTCCGGGAAGAGCCGGGCCGCCGACATCCTCGAGTCGATGGGCTTCCGCAACGTGGACGCCGACAGGCTCGCCCACCGCGCCCTCGCGCTCTGCGCCGGCAAGCTCGCCGAAACCTTCGGCCCCGGCATCCTCGCCGCGGACGGCTCGGTGGACCGCAGGGCCCTGGGCGCCCTGGTCTTCGCCGATCCCGAGCGCCTCCGCCTCCACGAGTCCATCGTCCACCCCGTCATCCTCGCCCTGATGGACGAGGAGATCGCGGCGGCCGACAGGGTCTGCATCAACGCGCCCCTGCTCTACCGCACCGACTACCCCGCGCGCTGCGACCTCATCGTCGAAGTGCGGGCGCCCCTCTGCACGCGCATCGCGCGCGGCAGGAGACGCGACGGCCTCGGAGTCCTCCACATCTTGCGGAGGATAGCCAGCCAGCGGAGCATGTGGAGGCTCAGACCGCGGGGAGGGAAGCCTCCCGTCGTCTTCGTCGACAACTCGGGCGGCCTCGAGGCG
>JAJTBU010000416.1 GCA_021286735.1 bacterium | reverse complement strand
GGGCAGCTTCTCGAAGGGCGTGTCGAGGGAGAATTTCAAATGCTTGGCGAGGGCCTCGAAGCGGGATCGGTTCCACGCCGAGGAAGGGTTGTAGGGAACGCAGCCGCCCTCGTTGAAGGAGAGGCTCCGGTCCGGGATGATCAGGTCGGGCTCGAACTCCAGGCTGTTGCCCAGCCCCGTGCAGGCGGGGCAGGCGCCCTGGGGCGCGTTGAAGGAGAAGAGGCGGGGCTCCATCTCCGGCAGCGAGATCCCGCACTCGGGACAGGCGCCCTTCTGGCTGAAGAACTCCTCGACGACGCCCTTGTCGGTCTCGCGAAGCACGATGGCGACGCCGTCGGCGATCTGCAGGGAAGTCTCGATCGCCTCGGCGAGGCGGCGCCTGACGTCCGGGCCGAGGCGTATCCTGTCGACGACCACGTCGATGGAGTGCTTCTTCTGCTTCTCGAGCTGGATGTCCTCCTCCAGCTCGCGCATGACTCCGTCCACCCTCGCGCGGGCGAAGCCCTGCTTACGCGCGTCCTCGAACCATTTCTTGTGCTCGCCCTTCATCGCCCGCACCACGGGCGCGAGGACCTGGAGCTTGGTCCCCGAAGGCCAGGACCTGATGACGTCGAGGATCTGGTCGAGGCTCTGCTCCTTGATCTCGCGCCCGCACTGGGGGCAGTGCGGCGTGCCGATGCGCGCGAAGAGGAGGCGGAAATAGTCGTGTATCTCCGTGACCGTGCCCACGGTCGATCGGGGATTCTTGTGCGTGGTCTTCTGTTCTATCGAGATAGCGGGCGAGAGCCCCTCGATGTAGTCGACGTCGGGTTTGTCCATCCTGCCGAGGAACATCCTGGCGTAGGACGAGAGGGACTCGACGTAGCGGCGCTGCCCCTCGGCGAAGATCGTGTCGAAGGCCAGCGAACTCTTGCCCGACCCGGAGAGGCCCGAGATGACGATGAGCTTGTTGCGCGGCAGCTCGAGGTCTATGTTCTTGAGGTTGTGCTCCCTGGCACCCTTGATGATGAGCTTGTCCATAATCTGACCACAAGCATACGAAGTTTGAAAATCCTAGGCAAGTAGTGGTTTACATTTGTATAGTAAAAAATCGTTTCCAGAGCGGGAGCTTGTCCTCCGCGACCCTGAACTCCGAGGTGGGAACGGGGCTTGTCGAAGGAAGGCGCGTCACGAGAAGGTTCCTTTCCTGGGCGAAAGGCGGCGTCCAGAGCAGGGAATCGCCCGTATGCGCGAGGCGCGGCAGGGAGGAAGCGGCGGGCAGGATCGCGACGAGGGCGGAGGCGGCGGTTCCCCCGTTGAGCCCCAGGGCGATGATGCCCGGATGGGCCGCGACGAACTCGACGATGGGATTGGCTGCGCCGGCGGCGATGTCCTTGTCCAGGCTGCCCCGCCGCTCGCAGGCGGCGTAGACGTCCCAGAGCGCGATCCGCCCATCGCGGAGCAGGGCGAGCTTGTCGCCGTAATCATGCGGCTCGCCGCGGCCCAGGCAGGCCGCCGCGATGCGCCAGAAGTGGTTGCGCGGATTGCCGTAGTACTCCCGCCGCTCGAGGGACTGCGCCGAGGGAAAGGAGCCGAGGATCAGGAAGC
>JAJTBU010000052.1 GCA_021286735.1 bacterium | reverse complement strand
CATGCTGCGCAACATCCCCGTCAACATGGTGGAGAGCGACCCGCACTTCTTCTTCACGGTGCCCGCCGTGGCCTCCATCTTCATGAAGAAGATCGCCGCCTCGGTCGAGGAGAAGGGGCGCGCCGTGACGGCCCTCTTCAACGCGGGCATCGAGGCAGGCCAGAAGTGGTTCGGCGACGGCTACCGCCGCCCGCCCCTCGCCGACAGGCTGAAGGCCTTCCTCCCCTACCACGCCGCCAAGCTCATCCTTTTCGGCACGGTGCGGAAGAAGGCCTTCGGCAAGCGGATCGAGTTCAGCGTCTGCGGCGGCTCCAAGGCCGACATGCGCCAGCAGGGCTTCTTCGCCGCCCTCGGCGTGCCCCTCCTGCCGGGCTACGGCCTGACGGAAGCCTCGCCCGTCATCTCCTCGAACCTGCCCTCATGCCACAAGTACGGCACCACCGGAAAGCCCTTCCCCTCGGTGAGCTGCGCGATCATGGACGAAGCCGGCAATCCCCTGCCCGCGGGCGAAGTCGGCGAGATCACCATCGTCGGCGACAGCGTGATGAAGGGCTACTACAAGAACCCCGAGGCCACGGCCGCCGTGCTGAAGGATGGGCGCCTCTGGACCGGCGATCTGGGATTCCTGGATGAGGACGGCTTCCTCGCGGTGGTGGGCCGGGCCCGCTCCCTCCTCGTCTCCGAATCGGGAGGCAAGTACAGCCCCGAGATAATCGAGGAGGCGGTCATGTCCTCCACGGGCGCCGTCGACCAGATCATGGTCTGGTGCCTCTACCGGAAATATTCCTGCGCCCTCGTCGGCCTCGACATGGCGAGGGTGAAGTCGCTCATCGCGCAGAAAGGCATCCTCTCGGCCGAGGAACTCTGCCGCGCGCTGCAGGACGAATTCTACGCCTTCCGCGGCCGCCCGGCTGCGAAGGCCATCCAGGAGAAATGGGAACCCCGCGCCTTCCAGATCGTCGAGGAACCCTTCGGCGAGAAGAACGGCACCATCAACTCGACGATGAAGCTCGTGCGCCGCAAGGTCGAGGAAGTCTACGCGGACCTCATCGAGTACTCCTACACGGGCGAGGGCTCGACGACGGTCAACCCGCGGAACATCGAGACGCTGCGCAGGCTCTTCGGGCTACAGTAAGGGGCTGTCGGGTTTCGGCGCGTGGGCGCATCGGCGATGCGCCCACGCGCCCGCGCCGGCCCTCCGCTCGGGCCGTGCCCTCCGGAAGCCTTCCTCTTCACGTTCCGGCCGCCTTTGGGGTATAGTCGCATCATGGATACAACGCCCAGCCTGAGCGACACGGAAGCGCTCGCCATTCACCTCGCGAAGACGGCGAGCGTCACCGACTCCCCGGGGGAGAAGGCCTACCCGGCCTTCCTCCTCTCCGTCCTGGGGCAGATGCCTTATTTCAGGAACAATCCGGCAAGCCTCGCCGCAGTTCCGATTCCCGGCGACCCAAAGGAGCGCTCCAACCTCCTCGCGCTCGTGCGCGGCTCGGGCTCCCGCTGCGTCGTGCTCACCGGCCACTACGACGTCGTGCAGACCTCGATGTATGGCTCCCTGGAACCCTGGGCTTTCGACCCGGAAACCCTCGCCAGGAAGACTCTCGACTCGCTCGAGACGGTCACCGGCAAGGACAACCCGCTCTCCAGGCTCAAGGAGGACCTCGCATCGGGCGAATTCCTCCCCGGAAGGGGCATCCTCGACATGAAGGGCGGCCTGGCCGCGGGCATTTCGACCCTGGCAGCCTTCGCGGCCGACGATCGCCGAGTCGGCAACCTGCTCTTTCTCGCCGTAGCCGACGAGGAGGGCTCGAGCCACGGCATGAAGGCCGCGTCCGCCATGCTCCCGGCCTATCTCGCCGAACGGGGCCTGGAGGCGGCGGCCGTCTTCAACCTCGATTCGGCTGTCGACCAGGACACGGGCGAGGCGGGGCGCGCTGTCTTTGTCGGCTCGGTGGGCAAGACCCTCCCCTTCGCCTTCTTCGTCGGCAAGTGCACCCACGCCGGCGCGCCCTTCGACGGCATCAACCCCGCCCTCCTCGCCTCCGAGTTCGCTCGCGAGGTAGAGTGCAACCCCGACGCGCTCCGCGAGCGCCAGGCCGCCCCCGGCGAAGAGGCCCCGCCCCCGACCATCCTGTACTTCCGCGAGGCGCGCTCCTCCTACGACGTGACCACGCCCCAATCCGTCTTCTGCGCCCTCAATGTGCTCAGCCACACCAGGTCCCCGGACGAAATCCTCGACACCGTGTCGAGGGTCGCCCTCGACGCCATGAACCGCGCCATATCGACGCTCCGCGAACGCGCCTCGACCCTGTCGCGGCGCGTCTCGGGGCACTTCGCCCTCCCCGCCTCGGCTCCCGCGGCGGTCAACTTCGACGAGTTCGCCCGCAGGGCGGAGCGCCTCAGCCAGGGCGTCCTGGCCAGGGCCCGGCGCTCGGCTGAGGCCGCCTTCCCCGACGACAGGGTCGTGCAGACCCTGTCCATCCTCGAGGAACTCCTCCCCTTCTCCGGCCTGGAGGGCCCGGCCGCCGTGGTCGGCTTCGCGCCGCCCTACTACGCCAGGGCCGAGCTGGACCCGGCGCGCGACGATGCCTTCGTCGCCATGCTCCGCGCCGAGCTCTCCGAATTCTCGGCGGAGATCGGCAAGAGCGTCAGGGTGCGCCCCTACTTCCCGGGAATCTCCGACATGAGCTTCCTGGCTCCGGCCGACTCGAGCGGGCAGCGCGGATTCGTGAGGGAGCAGATGCCCGTGGTCGATCCGGCCAACGACGAGGCGAGCCGCGTCAACGTCGGCTGCCCGGTGATCAACGTCGGCCCCTGGGGCCGCGAATACCACCAGGCGGGCGAGCGCGCCCACAGGGAATACTCCTTCGTCCAGCTGCCCAAACTCCTCGCCCGCCTCGTCCGCGCCACCCTCGCCCTGGCCCCCGCGGGCGGAAAATCATCGAAAAAGGAAACCATCGCGTGAGAAACGAACCGATCGGCGCCGCGAGCGCCCTGCGCACCATCATCTTCGACTGCGGCCGAGTGATCACACAGGATCAGGACATGGAGTACTCGGACCGCATGGCCGATCTCCTGGGCGCGCCCAGGATGGCCTTCCGGACGGCCTATGCGGCCGAGCGCCTCGAGTACGACCGCGGCACCATGGGGGCCGCGGAATACTGGGCCAAGGTCGCGTCGCGCCTGAACGCGACGCGGCTCGGCCCCTCCATCTCCGACGCCGACCTGGCCCGGCTCATCGAGCTGGACATCAGGAGCTGGTTCTCGGTCAACCCCGCAACCGTCGAGATCATCCGCGCGCTGAAGAAGCGGGGCTATCGGCTCCTCATGCTCTCCAACATGAACTTCGAGGGCAAGGAGTGCCTCCTCGGGTCCTTCCGGACCCTGGGCGGCGAGGACTGGATCGCCCTCTTCGACGAGGTCCTCCTCTCCTGCGACCTCAAGCTCCTCAAGCCCGAGCCGGCCATCTACGAGGCCTGCCTGGCCCTGGCCCAGGCCGAGCCGGGGGCCTGCGCCTTCATCGACGACAATCCGGAAAACGTGGCGGCGGCGCGCGCCTGCGGGATCCGCGGCATCGACTTCACGGACGCGGCGGCCCTCCGCGCGGCGCTGGCGCCGGCTCTCGGGGAAGACTGCCCCGCGCTGTAGAACATGATCCGGGCCGGGGCGGCCCGGGACCGCAGGGCGCCTCGGCGCCGGGAGGATAGCATGACCTTCGTACTTTCGCTGGGCGGATCGATCGTGGCGCCGCCCTCGGGTCCCGACGTGGGGTTTCTCGTCGACTTCCGCAGACGCCTGGAGGCCTGGCTCACGGCGGCCCCCGACCGGCGCGTCATCCTCGTCATCGGCGGCGGCGGCCCGGCCCGCTCCTACCAGACCGCGCTCAAGGATTTCCGGGCCGCGATCGGCGAGACTGGCCCCTGCGACGAGGCCCTAGACTGGCTGGGCATAGCGGCGACCAAAATCAACGCCCAGCTCGTGAAGGCCGCCATGGGAAGCCTCTGCGCCGATCCCGTCGTCACCGACCCCTCGGCGCCCCTCACCTTCTCCGGCAAGGTTCTCGTCGCCTCCGGCTGGAAGCCCGGCTTCTCGAGCGACTTCGACGCCGTCTACCTGGGCGAGCGCTGCGGCGCCCGCACCGTCCTCAACCTCTCCAATATCGCCAAGGTCTACACGGCCGATCCCAAGCTCGATCCCGCGGCGACGCCCATCGACAGCATCTCCTGGGCCGAGTTCCGCGCCATGGTCGGCTCGACCTGGACGCCGGGCGCCAACCTGCCCTTCGACCCGATCGCCTCCGCGCGCGCCGACGAGGCGGGCATGAAGGTGATCTGCGCCGCGGGCAAGGACCTGGACAACGTCTTCCGCATCCTGGACGGCGCTCCCTTCGTCGGTACGGGCATCGGCTGAACGGGGCATGGGTCGCGGCGGGGCCCGGCCGCGACCCGATAGCCTTTTTTCTCAGTCTTCAGTATGTTTGCACGAGCGGCGCCGCCTTGGCGCGGGCCGCGAATCCATAGCGTGGCGCCCTGACGGGGCCACAAGGAGCGGACCATGAACGACATGAGCGAGGTGGAGCGGGAGCGCCAGGGCGCCCTGGACACCATCACCTCGGCCTTCGCCACCGGCAAGATATCCATCGAGGAATACGAGGCGCGCGCCGACAAGATACAGAAGGCGACCGCCCTGGCCGACATCGACGCCCAAACCCTCGGCCTCCCCCAGCCCGAATTGCCGCGGGATTCCTCCGGGCGCGGCCAGCCCGCCGCCAGCCGCGATTCCCGCCCGTCATTCCGCCGCGCAGCCCGCGAGCCCGCCTACCGGGCCGAGGACCTCTACGTCGAGGAGCGCCACGGCAGCCCGGAGTTCTCCCTCTGCATCATGGGCGACCGCAGGCTCCAGGGCGACTGGCTCAACGCCGACCAGGCCACCAGCGTCACCCTGATGGGCAGCACGACCCTCGATCTCCGCGACACCGCCCTGCCTCCCGGCAGGCTCAAGATAGACGCCCTCGCCGTCATGGGCGAGATAAAGATCATCGTGCCGCGCGGGCTCCCGGTGAAGATGTCGGCCTTCCCCTTCATGGGCGAGGCGAACATCCAGGCCTCGGTGGAGCGGCGCGTCGACCGCCGCAATCCCTGGGTCGAAGTGTCGGGCGTCGCCCTCATGGGCTCGATCGTCGTCAAGGCGGGCTGAGGCGTGCCGCGGCCGAACCGCGGGTTCCCGGCTCCGGGTCGCCGGCTTTTCCAGCCCGGCGCAAAAAAAGACGGCCGCGAGGCCGTCTTTTCAATTTTCAGGCCGACGCCGGCCCGAGCCGCGCGCCGCGAAAACCGCGCTATATCTTGTCGATCAGCATCGAGCACTTGCCCGAGGGGATGGGCAGCGTCTTCTTCTTCTTGTTCAGCACATTGATCGTGAAGTAGTAGAGCTTCTCGCTCTCCATGTGGATCTCCCAGCCCCGTCCCGACTTGCTGGACAGGATGGTGACCATGTTCCGCTTGAGCGAGAGGTTCTCTATGCCCATGATCTCCAGGTTGGGGATGATCCAGTCCACCGTCTTGCGCGGCAGGGAGGAGTAGAGCCCCACGATGTTCTCGATCATCAGCGTCACGCTGGCCAGGCCGTTGAAGGGCAGATAGTCGGGATAGGGCCAGTCGGGATGTCCCTCCCAGGATGCCTTGCCCTCGGCCTGGGGCTGGTAGGCCCCCCAGACGACCGGCTTGTGGTCCTTCTGGTGCCCCTCGCCGTGCTCGTTGCCGGCGTGCATGGAATCCAGGATGAAGTAGAGGTGGCGGATCGCGCAGTCGCGGGCGAATTCGTAGAAGTTGTACTTCTCGAGGCCCTTGATCACCATGAAGGAGAAGGCGGTGATCACGGAACCGCGGTAGCCGTTGCCCTTCTTGTCGTAGGCGGGATGGTCGGCCGAGAGGGTCGGGAAGGGATTCTCGGTGCCGAAGCAGGCGGGGTCCTTGAGCTTGGCGACCAGCTTCTCGGCCCGCTCCTCGTTGGGAATCTCGGCCAGGAGGAGCCAGTAGGTGCCGATGGTCTTGACCTTGACCTGGTTTTCCGCGGCATCCAGATCGTAGTAGAAACCGTCGTCGGCGTTCCACATCTTGCCGTTGATGCGGGTCTTGAGCGAGAAATAGTCGCGCTTGAACTGGAAGGAGATGTCCTTGTCGTTCAGGATGTCGCCCAGGGCAGAGATATAGAGGGCGTTCATCGCCATGGCGGCGTTGAAGTCGATGAGGAAGCGCGCGCCCTCGCGCGGGGAGTTGGGCATGCCGCTCGCTGCGATCGGCGCCTCGTAGAGGCCGTTCGCGTTCTTGTAGTTGCTCTCCAGCCACTTGTAGTGCTTGCGGAGGGCGGGCATCACGTCCTTGACGCGCTTCTTGTTGGCCGTCTTGTGGTAGAGGTTGTACTCGGCCCAGGCGAAGATGGGGAGGATGAGCCCGTCGGGGTTGTCCGGGTCGGGGATGGGCTTGCCCGTCTCGATGTCGTAGGCGGCCCTGATGGCGCCGTCGGCCTCCTGCAGGCCGTAGAGGGCGTCGAGGCCGTTGGACGCCGCGTAGATGCGGTTCGAGTAGACGAGGAAAAAGGACGAGAAGACCTGCTCCATGACGTCGAGAACCGGCTTTTGCGGGTAGTGGAAGAACTTTATCTTGTCGAAGCCGCTTCCGGCGCCGCCCGATGTCCAGCAGTCGCCAACCCATGCCCATGTGCGGTCGTAGATTTCTACGAAGTCCTGGTCGTAGAAATGCACGCGCGGAAAGTCTTTTTTGTTCAAGAACGACCCCTCTCCTGGACGGTTGCCAGCATTGCGACGCCGGCCATTGCGCGGCGCATAACGCGTAAATACGCGTAGGCTGCATGATTATGCGCGACAATGGCGCAGATTTACTATAATGACCTTCAACTCATTTGTCAAATTTTCGGCGTCTCGCCGGGCGTTGAAGGAGCCCTGGCCGACATTTCTCTGATGCGCACTATACAATCGTCAACTTTCGCGCAGCCCTTAACCACATCTTCGGCCAGGGCGCGGCAATCCGGAGCGCCGCAGGCGCCGCAGTCGAGGCCCGGCAGGGAGGCGGCGATCGTCTCCAGCCTCTCCGCCATGGCCAGGGCGCGCCCCATGTCCCGATCCAGGACCATCGCGGGGCGGGGAAGGACCTCGGCTTCCCAGCGGAGGTCCTTGGAGGCGTTCGCGCCGCCGGCCTCGGCCCCGGGCGTCGCCGCCTCCGCCGCGCCGTACTCGGCGCGAGTGATCGCCTTCATGGTGGTGCGCGCCACGTGGGGATTCTCCACGGCCATGGGTCCGCCGACGCAGCCGCCGGGGCAGGCCAAAGCCTCGATGTAGGGAATGTCGGCGAGCTTGCCGTTGTCGATCGCCTCGAGCAGGGCGATCACGTTCTCGATGCCGTCCACGGAGACCGCGCCCGGAATCTCGAGCGCCTCCAGCTCGCCATCGGATCGCGCCCAGCCGAATCCGGAACCCAGGCCACCGATCCTGGGCAGGGCCGGCTCCCCGGGCCGCGCCTGCCGCGGGGTTGTCTTGAGCGCTTTTCTCACCGGCGCATAAATATCCTGAAAGGAGAAAACCGCGTCCACCTGGGAGTCGGCGTAGCCCAGGGGCGCCTTGATCGCCGTGACCTTGGAGGTGCAGGGGCTGATGAAGAAAGTCCCGACGCGGTGGCCGGCTGCCGAAGGATCGGCGGCCAGGCGCGCGCGCAGCTCGCGGGCGGCGACCTCGACCGGCGGGAGGAAGGGCACGAGGTTCTCGATCAACGAGGGGAAGCGCAGCTGGATCAAGCGAACCACGACCGGGCAGGCGCTCGAGACGAGGGGGCGCGCGACCTCGCCCCGGCCAAAGGCCGAGATGGCGTCGGTGAGCACCTTCGCGCCCCAGGCTACGTCGAAGACCTCGTCGAAGCCGATCGCGCGCAGGGCGTCGAACACGCGCCGCGGGGGACTGTCCATGCCGAACTGGCCGTAGAACGAGGGCGCGGGGAGGGCCACGCGGATGTCGTAGCCGTCCATGAGCACGAGGGGGTCGGAGACCGATTTCTTGGCGCCCTTGGGGCAGGCGCGGATGCATTCGCCGCAGTCGATGCAGCGCTCCTCGGTGATGTGGGCCACGCCGTCGCGCACGCGGATCGCCTCCGTGGGGCAGCGCCGCACGCAGGTCGTGCAGCCGACGCATCGGCCGGCATCGAGATATACCGAATGGAAGACAGTGCCGCTCACTTCAGGATTCCTTGGAGCGAGCCTAGGCGCAGCGCGCGGCGCCCAAAAGGAAGCGCATGCGCACGCTGGTGCCCTCGCCGACGCGGCTCTCCACCGTCATCTCGTCGGCGTTGCGCTTCATGTTCGGCAGGCCCATGCCCGCGCCGAAACCCATGCTGCGCACTTCCTCGCTGGCCGTGGAGAAGCCCTCCGTCATCGCCAGCGCTATGTCGGCGATGCCGGGGCCGCGATCGACCAGGAGTATGTCGATCCGGTCCGGGGAGAATTCGATCTCGGCGGTGCCGCCGCCCCCGTGGATGGCTATGTTCATCTCGCCCTCGTACATCGCCACCGCGATGCGCTTGACCAAGTCGCGGTCGAGCCCGAGCTGGGCGAGGGTTTTCTTCACGTCCGTCGAGGCCTTGCCCGCGGCCGAGAAGTCCATCGAAGGGATGGAGTAGGTCAGCTTCACGCGCGGCCCTTTTAGGAGATTTCCCTGACGCCGCCGCCGCGCAGGCCGGCCTCGTAGAGCCTGCCGCAGGCGAGGAACATGGAGTACTTCGTCGTCATCAGGATCATGCCCGATTCCTCGGCCATGGCCACCAGGTCGGGCGTGGGCTTCTTGCCCCGCACGAAGACGACGACCTTGATGTCGAGGAGGTCGGCGGTGCGCAGGGCCTGGGGATTCATCAGGCCGGTGAGGAGGACGACCCGCTCCTTCACGAAGGCCATGACGTCGCTCATGAGATCCGCGCCGCAGGCGGACTGCACCTCGAGATCGAGCTGGTCGGCGCCGGCGAAGACCTTGGCGTCGAGCAATCCGACTATTTCGCGGACTTTCATCGCGTTACCTCCGATCCTTCCGCCGCTTCAGAGCGGCATTCGCCCGTGGAACGAGCGGGCGCGCGTCAGGCGATCCGCGTACTCGAGGTCGCCGCCGACGGGAATCCCCGTCGCGAGCCTCGTCACCCGGACGCCTTCGCGTTCCAGCACTTTTTTGATATAGAGGGCTGTCGTGTCGCCCTCGACGGTGGGATTGGTGGCCAGGACGACCTCCTCCACGGGAGGGATGGGGATTCCCTCGCCGAGTGAGGGAGCCGCCCCGCCCCTGATCCTCTGGACCAGGGAGGCGATGCGGAGCTTGTCCGGACCGATGCCGTCCAATGGCGAGAGGAGGCCGCCGAGGACATGGTAGAGCCCCCGGTACTCCTTCGACGCCTCGATGGTGAGGACGTCCTGGGGCTGCTCGACCACGCAGACGAGGCGCCGGTCGCGGTCGGCTCCGTCGCAGACGGGGCAGGGGTCGGTCTCGGTGTAGGATCCGCAGACCGAGCAGAAGCGGATCTCGCTCTGGAGCTGGGCGATGCGCTCGGCGAGGGCGTCGGCGTAGCGCTGGTCGGCCTTGAGGAGGTAGTAGGCCATGCGCAGGGCGCTCTTGCGACCGATGCCGGGCAGGCGCGTCAAAAGCGAGACGAGATCCTCTAGGGCGCGCATCAGAACCCTCCGAAGGGATTCCCGCCGCCGAAGAGATTGGCGGGCATATCGCCCATCGAGTCCGCCAGCTGACGCTGGATCGCCTCCTGGACGCGGGCGACCGCGTCGTGGTGGGCGGCGCGCACGAGGTCCGCGAGCATGGCGGGGTCGGCGGGGTCGATGACCTCGGGCGCTATCGCGCACTCGATCATCTCCATTTCCCCGGTGAGGGTGATCTTGACCATGCCGCCGCCTGCCTGGCCGGTCGCCACGATCGCGGCGGTCCGCTGGCGCAGCTCGTTGGCCTTGGCCTGGAGGGCCTGGGGATTCTTCAGCGCGTTCAGGAGATCGTTGAGTTCCATAAATTTCCTCTTATGCTTCGAAAGCTTCGCCGTCGTAGCGTTCCGGCTCGTAGACCGCGGCGCGGTCGTCCGCGTCGGGCGTGCCGGCCTGTCCGCCCGACGAGGCCCGCGCGCCGGAGCCTGGGCCGATGTCCGCCGGAGCGGGCGTCGAGCCGGCGGCGGCGAATCCCGCCAGGCTGCCCTTGAAGAGCCGCTCAACCATGCCGATCGCCTCGCGCTCGGCGGGGGTGGCGTTGGGGACCGCCGCCGCCCCGCCCCGGTCTCGCGGCTTTTCGTTGAATGCGGACGGCACCTGGGGCGCCCTCCGCTGGGCACCTTGCGAAAAGTCCGCGCCCGACGCCGCTGCGGGCGAGGGCTCGGCGGCGCGATCGGCCTGCGCCCGCCGGCCGCCGAGCGGCGAAGCGGTCCCCGCGGGTCTGGCGCCGGCGCCAGACCCGGCCCCCTCAAAAGGGTCGTCGCCCGGGCTCGGAGCCCCGCCCGCGCCCGGTCCGACAGCGCCCTCAAGGCTCTGTCCGGAGGCGCTCGCGCCCAGGACCACGTCGAGCCGGCTCGGAGTTCCCATCCTCAGCGAGAGCATCTCGGCGATGATGCCGAGGAAACGTTTCAGGAGGTCGCGCTCCATGGCGGTGGAGACGGCGATCGAGAGCGCGTCGCCATCGAGCCTCCAGGAATGGCTCTTGTCGAGGGTGGCCGCCAGGAGGACGTTGTTCTTCCGGATATCGGCCACGAGGGCTTTTTTCAGCTCGGGCAGCGTGGGGGCGCTGAAGGCGGC
>JAJTBU010000051.1 GCA_021286735.1 bacterium | reverse complement strand
GGTTTGACCTGCACGGGATCACCGGCCTTCTCGCGATACTTTTGATGCTCCTGCACGCTCTATGGGGTACGAAAGTCCATGCCAGTAAACGAATTGAGCCTAAAAAGAATTTCCACAAGTTCTCCGTCGTGGTCTGGGCCATCTGGCTCATCCCCTATGTCTCCGGAGTGATAGTGGGCATGGGCTCCCGCGGCTGAGGGGAATAGGGAGGTGGCAGCGGCGGCGCCGGCCCCGCAGATCGCCGCCTGTCGCCCCTATCGCCTCGTCTTGTCGACCATGATCCCCAGGATCAGCGCGTCCATGGCCGGCGACCCTTCGCGCGCGAGGCGGGCGAGGTTGCCGATCGATCGTTCGGGATCCGCGTCGACGATGCCCTCGACGCCCGATACAGAGAGGCCTTCCGCGGCGAGCAGGGCCGACTGGACGGCGGCAGAGGTGGCCGTCGAGACTTTCAGCGCGCAGGAGGCTTTGGCGCCGTCGCATGCCATGCCGGTGAGTGAGCCAATCATGTTCTGGACGGCGCGCTCGACGGCTTCCCGCGAATCAGAGAGGAGCCAGGCGATGCCGGCTGAGGCGCCCGTTCCTGCGACCATGGCGCCGCAGAGCCCCGAGAGGAGGCCGAATCCCGCCTTGATGTGGATGGCGACCAGGTGGGCGAGTGTCACTGCCCGCAGGACGCGCTCGTCCGAGGCGCGGAGGTACCTGCCCGCGGCGACGACGGGCATGGTCGCGGTGATGCCCTGATTGCCCGAGCCTGTGTTGGCGACGACGGGAAAGGGCGAGCCGGCCATGCGCGCGTCGACGCCCGCGGCCGCGGCGGACATCGCCTCGGTGGCGAGGTCGTCGGCGAGGAGACCGGCTGCGGCCCGCTTTTTCAAAGTCTTGCCGAGCTTGAGCCCGTAGTCGCCCGAGAGCCCCTCGGCGCTTATGGCTGAGTTCAGCTCGATGGCCTTGGCGACGAGGCCGAGCCGCTCGGCGGGAACAGTGCGGACGAACTCGAGGATATCGGCCAGACCGGGCGAGAAGCTCTGGGCCGCCGCGGCGGAGGCGGCGTTCGCAGGGGCGGAGGCGACGTTGAGGGCTGCCGCCTCCTGGGATGGGCTGCGGGCCGCCGCGTCGCGGGCAAGGCCTTCGCCGCCAACATAGGCGACGCGGTCGTATTCGTCCCTGATGGCGGCGACGCCGCGGCCTGCCCGAGTCTCGACGCCCACCTCGATGAAGAGCTGCCCCTCGCCCACGGCCATCTCCGCTTGGACCAAGCCCGAGGAGACCATGGCGTCGGCGCGGTCGAGATCCTCGGGAGCCACGCATTCGAGCGCGGTGAGGGCCTTGGAGGGATCGCCGGCGATTGCCCCGAGGGCGGCGGCGTGGGCCAGGCCCTTGAAGGTCGTGCCGGGAATGCCGACGCCCATCGCGTTCTTGATGATGTTGCCGCTGGCGCGCACGGTTATGGCCGAGATTTCCGGCCGCGCGGCGCCGGAGCTGGCCGCGCCCCGGTTCGCGGCGTCGGCGCCCGCCGATGCGGCGCTCGCGAGGGCGGCGGCGTAGGCTACCGCCGAAACGTCGGTGCACCCGAGGGCGATGACGAGTTCCTTGTCGAGGAGGGCGAGCATCGCCTCCTGAGTTTCCATATCCATGTTTGAGTCCTTTGCTAGGAGCGTCGGGCGAAATCCAAGCCGAAAAACGACTTGGCGGCCAGGGCGGCGGCGCCGAGGGCGCCCGAGTCCTCCCCCAGCCCGGGGGCTATGATCCCGCAGGATCCGGCCGAGGCCGCGGGGCTGGCCGCTATCGCGGCCTCGACGGCGGCGCGGACACGGTCGCCGGCCTTGACGAGGCCTCCTCCGATGACCAAGACCTCGGGGTCGAAGAGGGTGACGAGGGTTGCGGCGCAGCAGCCTAGGTAGTGGAGAGCGCGGGCGACGATGTCTTCGGCGACCGCGTCGCCTTCGGCCGCCAGCGCGAAGGCTTCCTTGGATCCCGGGTCCGAAAAGGCAGCCAGCCTGGTTGCCTTGCCCTTGCCGGTACGGGCCGCCTCGGCGGCTTCCCTGGCCCGCGCCGCGATGGCGCTGCCCGAGGCGAGGGCCTCGGCGCAGCCGCGGCCGCCGCAGGCGCAGGCGGGACCTTCCCCCGCCATGAGGGAGATGTGGCCAGCCTCGAGGGCGTTGCCCGACTTGCCGCGGTACAGCGTTCCGCCTATGACGAGCCCCGCGCCGATGCCGGTGCTCGCGGTGAGGTAGAGAAGCGGATCTGAGCCTCTGGCGGGTCCGAAGGCGTATTCGCCGAAGGCGGCCGCCGAACCGTCGTTCTCGAGGAGGGTCGGCACCTTGAACCGGCGCTCCACGAGCCCCGCGAGCGGAAAGTCCTTGAAGGGCAGATTCTCGGTCCTGATGATCGTGCCGGTCTTGGAATCCAGGGGACCGGGCGCGCCCAAACCTATCGCCGCGACGCCTCCCTCAGGCAGGAGGCACTCCACGAGGGCGTAGATCCTCGCCGCCACGGCGTCCGAACCTTCGGCGGCGAGGGTCGGAACGGTCACGCGCCTCAGGACGCTGCCCGATGAGTCCACGAGGAGACCGTGGAGTTTCGTGCCTCCGATATCGATGCCGACGAAGGTTCGGTTCGGCTCGGCCCGCTGGCCCGCGCCCGCCGTCATGCGACGATCCTCGCCCAAGCCTCGGCGAGAGCGGCGCGCGCCTCCTCGTTCCTCGCGTCGATGGCGGCTATCGCGGCCGCGCAGTCCGAAGCCCAGGAATCCAGCTCCCCGAAGACCGGAGCCATGCCTTCCGGCGCCGGACCGCCCTCGACTTTCCTCACCGCGACGAAGCCTTCGGGGGAGAGGGCTTCCTCGATTTCGGCGTCCGTCAGGGCCAGTTTCCTGCCGCAGCTTTTCGCGAAGGCGGCCCGCAAGGTGGCCTTGTCGCCGCCGCTTCCAGCGAAGGCGGAGCAGGCCGCGTGGGCGTCCCTGAAGCCGATGCCTTCGCGCCGGACGAGAGTGTCGGCCAACTCGGTCGTGGTGACGCCGAAGGCGAGCGCTATCTGGCGCACCCTTTCGTCGTTCGGCCGGACATTGAGCAGCGCCTCGCGGAGCAGGGCCGTGGCGGAGGAGGCCATGGCCAGCGAATCGATGAGGACGCTCACCGGGGCGTCCGAAGCCTCGTTCACGTCCTGGTAGGGCACGTTGCGCATGAGTTCGCCCACGGAGGCCGAGGCCGCGGCGGCGAGCCCCGCCTGTATCCTGATGTGCTCGATGATGACGGGATTCCGCTTCTGGGGCATGATGCTCGAGATTTGGATGAGGGAGTCGGGGAAGCTCACGAGACCGACTTCGGAGCTGGCCTTGTGCAGGAGGTCGGCCGCTATCCGCGTGTAGTCGCGCAACAGCTCCTCGATCGCCGCGGCGGGTCTGGTGAGCCAATGGGTGCTCGAAATGGCGCGGTACGTGTTCGTGACCATGCCGGGAAAGCCCAGAAGCTCGGCGACGCGCGCGCGGTCGAGGGGGAAGCCCGTGCCGGTGATCGCGCAGGCGCCCATGGTGGACCTGTCGACCGCGTCGATCGATTCGAGGAGGCCGCGCAGATCCTGGGCGAAGTCGCCGGCGAAGGCGGAGAGGTAGTGGCCCATCGTCGACACGTTGGCGGGCTGCCCGTGCGTGAAGAGGATAGTGAGGTCCCCGGAGGTCTCCCTGGCGCGAGCGATGAAATCGCACAACGCCACGAGGAGCTCGCGGGCGAGATCGGCCAACTTTTTTTTCAGGCAGAGCCTGAAGACCGTGTTGTCCATGTCGTTGCGGCTGCGCGCCGTGTGCAGGAAGGCCGCGCGCTCGTGTCCGACCTTGAGGCCGAGCTCCTTCTCGAAGTGGAAGTAGAGGTCCTCGGTGTCGGGCGGGATTTGTTCGGGCCAGGCGATCGAGGCCTGGAGCTCGTCCACCGCCCTTCCCACGGCGCGCGCGGTGGCCGCGTCGACGATGCCGCGCTCGGCGAGCCCGGCGAGGTGCGCGCGCTGGACCGCCCAGAATTCGTCGAGGTAGAGGCGTTTCCAGTTGCGGTAGCCTGCGTCGAGCACCCTTGTTTCGTACACGGGGGAAAACATCAGCGGGCCTCCGCCGCGCTTTCCGGCAGCTTGAGCAGCGCGGCCGCGTTCCGGTAGAGGACCATGTCCAGCTCGTCCGCCGAGTAGCCTGAATCGCGCATCTCCCTGACTTGGACATCGAGGTAGGCGTCGGTGAAGCCGCGCGGGAACCAGGAGGAGTCCGTGCCGAAGATGATGCGCGACGGGCCGATGGTCTCGCGGTATTTCCTGAAGAGTGTCGAGAGGTCGAGGGGATAGGGCATCCAGCGCATCCACTGGTTCGAGCCCGAGGTGTCGATGGAGACGTTGGGGCAGGCCCACGCGAGGTTGAGCGTCTCGAAGACGTAGCCGCAGCCGAAGTGCGGGATGATGATGGGCATCCTGGGGAAGCGCTTCGCCACGTCGTGGATGCGCAGGGGATTTATGTTGGCGTGGTTGGCGATGCCGCCGGCCCCGCCCATGATGCCGAAATGGATCAGCACGGGGATCTCGCAATCCTGCGCCACTTCCCAGATCGGATAGAACGAGGGATCGTCCAGCGGCTTGTCGATCTTGGGGCCGAGGAGCTTGTAGCCCCTGAGCCCGCCAGCTTTGACGGAACGCTCGAGCCTCTCCGCCGCGTCGGGCAGCAGCGGATCGTGGTGGGCGTAGGCCAGGAAGGCCCCCGGGTGGCGCGCCTGCAGCTCGGACGCGAAATCGTTGCTGCCCGCCGTGACGAAGACGACGGCCTTGAGGTAGTCGCGTTGTGCGATTTCCTCAGCCCAGAGCCGCTCGCCCTCCTCTTTCGACACCTTGATCGAGGCGGGGAAGCGCCAGGCGTCCTCCCAGCGGCCCTTCTCGGCGTCGATCCAGGCGGCGCTGCGCCGCGCCTGCGGGCTCTGCGGCCCAACCGCCGCCCCTGCGCCCGCCGCCTGGCGGCCGCTCGAGTAGCCGAGGCCCTCGGCCCCCGGGATCGCCGGCTTTCCGTCGTCGATGAGCTTGTCCTCGGGAAAATGTACGTGCGAATCGATTACGCGCATGGTTCAACCTTTAAGGCCCGTCATCGCGATGCCTTTTACGATCTGTTTCTGGAAAATCAGGAAGACGACGACCAGGGGAGCCATGGCTATCGAGGCTCCGGTCATGATGTAGTGCCAGTCCGATCCCGCCTCGCCGGAAAAATTGGCGAGCCCGACGGGCAGCGTGAACATGCGCGGCTTCGAGGCCGCGATGAGCGGCCATAGAAAGGCGTTCCAGTTGCCGATGAAATTGAAGATCGCCAGAGTCGCCAGCGCCGGCGTCACGAGGGGCAGGACGACCGTGATGAAGATCATGAATTCGCCGCGGCCGTCGACGCGCGCCGCGTCGAGGAGGTCGTCGGGAATCGTCGACATGAACTGCCGCATCAGGAAGACGCCGAAGGCGCTGATCATGCCCGGAAACATTATCCCCCAATAGGAATTGACCCATTTCAGCGCGCGCGACATCGCGTACCAGGGGATGACGAGCATCTCGGTCGGAATCATGAGCGTGCTGACGATCAGGAGGAAAATGGCGTTCTTCCCCGGAAAGTTAAACTTGGAGAGGGTGTAGCCGAGGACGGAATCGAAGAAGAGCACCGAGGCGGTGGTGCTCACGGCCACAATCGCCGAATTGAGGAACCACTGGGGGAACTTCGAACCTTCCCTGAAAAGGAGGTGCCGATAGTTTTCCAGGGTCGGCGCCGAGGGGAAAAGCTTCATCTGAAAAATCTGGGTGGCGTCCTTCAGGCTCGACGAGACCATCCAGATGAAGGGGAATATCATGACGACGGAGAGCGCCGACAAGATGACGTACGCGAGAGCCACGCCCGGCTTGAAAGGCCTAACGTTGGTCGATTTCATAGCGGTCTCCTAGTATCCCATCTTCTTGTCGAAGAACTTGAGCTGCAGGAAGGTCACCGCCATGATGATGGCGAACAGCACGAGGCTCGCGCTCGCCGCCTGGGCCATCTCGAAGTTGGTGAACGCCTTCTGGTAGATGTACAGCGCCGCCGATTTCGTGGAGTCCAGCGGGCCGCCCTGCGCCTGGAAGGACATGTTGTACACTTGCGTGAAGATGCGCAGGAATTGGATGCCTTCCATGATGGTCAGGAAGAGCGTGATCGGCATGAGCAGGGGAAGCGTCACCTTGAGGAGGACCTGCCTCGAGTTCGCGCCGTCGATCTTCGCCGCTTCCGAAATCTCCTTGGGGATGGTCTGGAGCCCCGCGAGGAATATCGTCGTGCAGTAGCCCATCTCCACCCAGACGTTCACCGCCGTGATCGACTGGAGAGCCTGCTGCGGGCTGTTGAGGAATTCCTTGGCCTGGAGGCCGAGGGCCATCAGGATGGTGTTGATCACGCCCAGGGGCGGCTGGAGGAACATCCAGCGCCAGACCCAGGAGACCGCCACGATCGGCGTGATGTAGGGAAGCACGTAGATGAGGCGATACGCCGCCTTGCCCTTCGGTATGAGATCGAGCAGCAGCGCGACGAACAGGCTCAGCACGATGACCGAGGGCGCTCCGAAGATCGCATAACGCGCCGTGTTGCCGAGCGACTTGAGGAACACGGGGTCGGTTAGCACCGCCTTGTAGTTCCCCAAGCCGACGAAATGCAGTTCCTTGCGGAGGAGGCCCCAATCGGTGAAGCTCATGGCGAGCATGTAGATCATGGGGCCGAACCTCACGCCCAGGAAGAAGACAAGCGGGAGGGCGAGGAAAATATACGCCGTCGTCGCGCGCTTAGCAGCCAGTGTCATAGTTCATCACCCTCCCTGTCCTGTCCGGTTTATTTCCAGAAACCGTCGATGATCGCCTGTTCCTTCGCGGCCGCCGCCTTGAGCACCGCCGCGGGATCGGCCTTGTTGAGCACGACTTCATCGACCGCGTTCACCATGATGTTGCGCTGTCCGGCTTCGTCCACGAAGAGCGAGGCCTTGGCGTACTCGAGGCCCTTGAGGAAGGGAAGGACGACCGGGTCGTTCTTGAACTTCTCGGAGAGGGCAGGCGTCGCGGGAAGCTCGCCTACTTTCTGCAGCCAGAGCTCCTGGACTTCGGGCGACACCAGGTACTTGAGGAACTTGATCGAGGCTTCGAGCTTCTTGCCCGAGGTGCCGCTCACGATGCCGTGGGTCCAGTAGGAAGCATAGTTGGACTTGATTCCCTTGTAGGTGGGCAGCTCGGAAACGCCCCACTCCAGGCCCTTCACTGCGTTGAGCGTGGCGATCCTGAAGGAGCCGTCGATGTTCATGGCGCCCTTGCCGGCCTTGAAGGCCGTGACGTCGTCGGTGGCGAAGTTGGGATAGCCGACTTTGTCCTTGGTGATGAGGTCCGTGTACCACTTCAGGGCGGCGACGGCATTGGCGTCGTTGTAGGTGACCTTGGTGTAGTCCTTGTTGTAGGGAACGTTGCCGAACTGGCGGAACAGGACTTCGCGCAGCCAGCTGTGGCCCTGGCCGGAAGGCTGCATCAGGAGGCCGGCCTGGACGAGGTTGCCCTTGGCGTCGTACTTGGAGAGTTTCTTCGCGTAGGCGGCCAGGTCCTCGAGGGTCTTGGGCGGCGTGTTCGGGTCGAGCCCCGCTTCCTTGAAGAGGGCCTTGTTCCAGATCAGCGCGAGCGTGCGGACGGCCGTCGGCGCCGAGTAATACTTTCCGCCGAAGTCCACGGATTCGGCGACGAAGGGATAGTAGGTCTTGTCGAACCAGGCCTTGTTGAAGTCGGAGGTCGGCAGCTGCTGCAGATAGCCGCCTTTGACGTACATGGGCAGCCAGCCGTAGAACAGGGTGATGACGTCCGGGCCTTCCCCGGCGGGGATGGACGCGGCGACTTTCTGGTTGAAGCTCTCGTAGGGGAAGGTGACCTGCTCGACCTTGATGCCGGGGTTCGCCGCCTCGAAGTTCTTGATGAGTTCGTTGACGAGATTCACCTTCGACTCGTAGAAATACTGCCAATAGGTGATCGTGACCGTCTCGGCGCTCGCCGCCAGGACCGCCAGGACCAGCAGGATGGCAAGCACCAATCCTCGCTTTGCTTTCATTTCAGCCCCCTTCCTTGCGGAGGAACGTTTCCCGCCCCTCCAGATTGTATTAAAGTCCGGGCTCTAGCCCCGGTACTTATTCGGAGAACACGCCCTCGAGCCAGGCGTCGGCCACCAAGCTCGCCGCGCCCGCCACGCCAGGCTCCTCGAGCAGCGACGGCACGCAGGAGGTCTCCAGCACGGAGAAGCGCGCGAGCTCGGCCCTGAGGGAATCCAGGAAATCGCCGCCGAAATGCTCGAGCCCGGCTCGTCCCACGACGATAAGGTCGAGGTCGAGAGCGAGCGCGATGTTCGACAGCCCCAGCGCGAGGTAGGAGATCACCCGCCTGAGCGAGCGCCTCGAAGGCGTCTTGTGCCCGTCGACCTCGGCCCAGAACTCGTCGAGGTCGAGGCGGCCCTCCAGCCAGCCCGGCGCGTCCGAGGTGGCCTTCCAGGAGGGATCGAGCACGAGGTAGCCTATTTCGCCGGCCATGGCGCGCGAACCCTTGCGGAGCTTGCCGTCCAGCACGATGCCGGCGCCCAGGCCCCTGCCGAGCTCGACGAAGATGAAATCGCCGGCGCAGGTCGAACCGTCGGCGTCCGGGCACTCGGCGGCGCGGCTCCGGGCGGCGTGCTCGCCCAGGGCGGCGGCGTTGGCGTCGTTCTCGAGCCTGACGGGGAAGCCCAGCCTGCGCTCCAGGGACCGGAGCAGGGCCGAGGCGTCGAAATCCTTCTGGATTCCCGCGAGGGGCGCGAAGCGGACGATCGTGCCCGAGGGATCGACCACGCCGGGAACGCCGACGCCGATGCCCTTGACCTTCGCGAGGGGCACATGTTCTTCTTCGACGAGGCGGAGGGCCTGGGCTGGCAGGTCTTCCTCGAGAAGGCGCTCGAGGCTGGCCGGGGCCGGGGTCCGGCGGAGGCCGCGGGGCGCCCCGAAGAGATCGACCAGGCCGAGGGAGAGCCCGCGGCCGTCGAAAACGGCGCCGATCGTATAGATGGCGTCCGGAACGATGCGCAGGAGGGTCGGCTTGCGCCCTATCGTGGCGGCGCCCTCCCCCGCCTCGGCCAGCAGCCCGAGGAACATGAAGTAGTCGGTAATCTTGAGTACCGTGGGAGTGCTTATCCCCGTGCGGCGCATTATCTCGGCCTTGGACATCTCGCCTTCCTGGCGGAGAAGGCTGTAGACCGTCCTGCGGTTCGAGATCTTAAGGTCCGCCGCTACTTTCGCTTTCGTTTTACGACTCCCTTAGTTAATTAAGTAACTTACTTTAGTAATCGATCAGGTTGTTCGATTTGTCAAGAGCGAATTTTGCGGATTGTCGCCGGCCCTGCCCCGAGCCCGCCGAAGACGCGGCGCCAAAAATACTGTAGTATGCGGACGGAGAAGCGCCGAAAGCGCTTAGCAATTCCCCGGAGGGTGATTTTCGATGAAGAACCAATCCGCGCCGGACATGGCGGCCTATCGCAGCTACGGATCGCGCTGGCTCGTCCTGGGCCTCCACATGCTCGCGAACCTGACGATCCAGATGCTCTGGATCAGCTACGCGCCGGTGACGGCTTCGGCGGGCGCCTTCTCCGGCGTTTCGGAACTCCAGATCGGCCTCTTCTCGATGATCTTCATGATCGCCTTCATCCCCCTCTCGATCCCAGTTTCGTGGTGCATCGACAGGTTCGGAAGCAAGGCGACCGTGGCCGCGGGGGCGATCATCACGGGAATCTGCGGCATCGCGCGAGGCATGGCCGGCCCGAATTTCGGCCTCGCCATCGCCGCGACGATAGGCATGGCGGCCGCCCAGCCGGCCTTCCTCAACTCCTGGACGAAGGTCGCCGCGTCCTGGTTCCCCTCGGGCGAGCGGGCTACTGCGGTGGGCATGATGACCCTGGCCAACCTGCTCGGCGCCGCGATCGGGCAGGTGGCCACGCCGATGCTCGCCGAGACGATGACCATATCGCAGGTCCAGCTGTATTACGGCACCGCGGCGGCGGCCGCCGCCCTCCTCTTCGTCCTGTTCGCGCGCGAGAAGCCGGCCACGCCGCCTGACGCCTCGGCCGAGGGCGAGCGCGCCCTGATGCTCGACGGCCTCAAGCGCGCGCTTTCGCTCAAATCCTTCAGGCGCTACCTGCTCATGGCCTTCATCGGCCTCGGCATCTTCAACGGCGTGACGACCTGGATCGAGGGCATCGTTCGGCCGCGCGGCTTCGACTCCATGCAGGCGGGCGTCGCGATCGCCGCGATGCTGACGGCGGGCATCGTGGGCGCCGTAGCCATTCCCGCCCTCTCCGACAGGCGGGGACGGCGCAAGCCCTACATCATCCTCGGACTTTTAGGCGGCATCCCCGGCATAGTCGGCCTCGCCCTCGCCCCCTCCTATCCCCTCCTCATCGCCTCGAGCATCATGCTTGGCTTCTTCCTCGTGTCGGTGAACCCCATCGGCACCCAATACGCCTCGGAAACGGCCCTGCCGACGCCCGAGGGCACTTCGAACGGGCTGATATCGCTCGCTGGGCAGCTTTCTGTGGTCCTCGTCTACGCCATGGAGCCGCTGCAGAGGGCGACCGGCTCCTATGTCGCCCCCCTGCTCTGCTTCGCCGCCCTGCTGGGCGCGGGCGCCGCGCTGGCCGCCACCCTCGTCGAAGCGCCGGCAGGCAAGCGCTGACCGACGGCGGATCGAAGGCCAGCCGACAAAAAAAGGGCGGCCCCCCGGGGCCGCCCTCGCTGTATTCAAGCGTTCAGTTCGGCGACGCGGATTACTTCTTCACCGCGTTGAACTCGCC
>JAJTBU010000050.1 GCA_021286735.1 bacterium | reverse complement strand
GCCGCGGCGGCGGCCGCCGGAGTTGCCGCAGCAGCGGGCGCGGCGGCCCGTTCGGCGGCCGGCCGCGGCGCGGCCTCGTAAGCGGCGGGCTGAGGCTCGCGCGGCGGCATCCGCTCGGGAGCCCTTTCGGACGCTCGCTCGGAAACCCGCTGAGGCTCTCTCGTCGCGGACCGCTCCGCCTGGCGCGCGGGCTGGTCGGCGCGGCCGGCTCCCGCAGCCGCGGGAGCCGCCCCCCGCTCCAGGAAGCGCTTTATCGCGCCCACGGCGCGGACGACCTCCGAGGGGGATACGTAGCTCTGCAGATGCGAAGCCTTCGCCACCGCCAAATCCAGCTCGTAGCGCGGATCGATCGAGTCCTTGAGCGCCCGGTAGGCGCCCAGGAAAATCGCGAGGGCCTGCTCGATCCGCTCGCCGGACAGCGCCTCGGCCAGCCCCAAGTCGAAGGAGGAGAGGGGCGCGCCCAGGAGGCTTTCGCGCGTTATGCCGTGCTTCACGAGGAGGAGGCCGCGGCAGTACTCGACCGTGTCGGCCACGAACTGCTCGGGCGACACCCCGCCTGAGAGGATGTCGTCCAGGGCCGCGAGGGCGCCGGCCGTGTCGCCGCCGACGAAATGCCCGAAGAGGGCGTTCATCCTGTCCTGGCCGACGAGGCCGAGCTTTTCGCGTATCAGGGCGGCCGTGATGTGCCCCTCGGAGAAGGAGACAACCTGGTCGAAGAGCGTGTACGCGTCGCGCGCGGAGCCGCCCGACTCGCGGGCGATCCAGAGCAGGGCCTCGGGCTCGGCCGAGACCCCGAGATCGGCCGCGGCGGCCGCCAGAAGCCCGACGATCACGTCGGAAGAGATCAGCCTGAAGGTGAACTGCTGGCAGCGGCTCTTTATGGTGGCCGGCACCTTGTGCTGCTCCGTCGTGGCGAACATGAAGATCACGTAGGGGGGCGGCTCCTCGATCGTCTTCAGCAGCGCGTTGAAGGCGCTCGTCGAGAGCATGTGGACTTCGTCGATGATGTAGATCTTGTAGCGGCTGGAGTTGGGCGGGAAGAGGACCTCGTCCTTGATCTGGCGCACATTCTCCACCGAGGTGTTCGAGGCGCCGTCGATCTCGATCACGTCGAGGGACGATCCCGCGGTGATGGCCCGGCAGGCGTCGCAGACGCCGCAGGGTTCGGCCGTGGGGCCCTTCTCGCAGTTCAGCGCCTTGGCGAGGATGCGCGCCGTGCTCGTCTTGCCGCAGCCCCGCGGGCCGGAAAACAGGTATGCGTGGGCGATCCTGCCGGTCTCGAGCGACTTCTCGAGAGTCGCGGCGACAAACTCCTGTCCCGCCAGCTGTTCGAAGGATTGAGGGCGTTTTCTGGCGGCTGTGACTTCGTAGGGCATGGGATCAAAATAGCATGGAGGCGAAAGAGGGTAAAGCACTTCAAGCACAAGAAGCCAGGCGCTCTGCGGCACCGCACCTTCCGCGTACCGTTGCTTCCTTCCGGACCTGGCGGGTTCCGCAGTGGTTACGAGCACAGTGCCTGGCTTCTTGCGCTCCAAACGCTACGGAGAGATAGGGATTCGAACCCTAGGTACCCTTACGAGTACACGCGACTTCCAATCGCGCACCTTCGACCGCTCGGTCATCTCTCCAAAAAACCAGAAAACCGCCGATTTTCGACGCTGGAGCGGCGAAAGAACGCGGATTGCGGAGAGGGGGGGATTCGAACCCCCGAAACCCATAGGGTTTAACGGTTTTCGAGACCGCCCGATTCAGCCGCTCTCGCACCTCTCCAAACAGAAACAAAGGCGATATGAGGCTAAGAGGATTCGAACCTCCGACCTTCAGATCCGCAATCTGAAGCTCTATCCAGCTGAGCTATAGCCTCATGAAACGGAGAGGGGGGGATTCGAACCCCCGGTACCCTTTAGGGGTACAACTCCTTAGCAGGGAGCCCGATTCGGCCGCTCTCGCACCTCTCCTCAAACAGTCCGCAGCATCCGGAGCAGGGGGGATTCGAACCCCCGGAACCTCGCGGTTCAACGGTTTTCAAGACCGCCTCCTTAAACCCCTCGGACACCGCTCCACAAGAAAAATGAATGAATCGGCGAATGTGGACATTACGCGAAAGGGCGGCGATTGTCAAGGCCCGATCGGTCGGGCTAGGCTGTGGCATGGGTTTCCTGGATTTCCTGAAGGGCCGCCGCCCCGCGGCTGCCCCCATCCCCGACGAGCTCTGGGACTGGGCCATCGCCGAACACCGGATATTTCGCGGGCTCGACGAGGGCGAGCGCGGCAGGCTGCGCGAGCTCGCGGCGGGCTTCCTGGCCGCCAAGCGCTTCGAGGCGGTGGACGGCGCCGAGATCGACGACCGTCTCAAGGTCTCCGTGGCGGCCCAGGCCTGCCTGCCCCTCCTTGGCCTCGACCTCTCCTGGTATGGGCAGTTCACGACGATCTTCATCACGAAGGACGCCTACTCCGTCACCCAGCGCTGGGAGGACGAGGCGGGCGTCACGCACGAGTCCGAGGAGGAGTTCGCGGGCGAGGCCTTCGAACTCGGCCCCGTGGCGCTCTCGATCCCCGACATCGACGCCTCCGGCTGGGGCGACGGCTACAACGTCGTGATCCACGAGATGGCGCACAAGCTGGACGGCCTCGATGGAGCCTACGACGGCTGCCCGCCCCTCGGCCGCGGCCCGCATCGCGACCCGCAGCACAGGCTGGACCGCCGGCGCTGGGCGGAAGTCTTCGGGGCGGCCTACGAGGACCTGCGCGCCAAGCTCGACGCCGAGGGCAGGACGAAGCGCCGGCGCGGCACCTCGAAGCGGCGCGCGCGCATCGACCCCTACGCGGCCGAGAGCCCCGACGAGTTCTTCGCCGTGGTCTGCGAGTACTTCTGGGAGCGGCCCGCCCTTCTCAAAGACGAGTATCCCGAAGTGTACGCGCAGCTGGCGGCATTCTTCCGCCAGGATCCGGCCGCGCGGCAGAGCCTCTGAGCGCGGCGACCAAATCCTTCAATTTCGCAGGGCAGGTCAAGAACGAAGGCCGGGAACCTGCGATACTCCATCGCGTGGCGCCAAAGGAGGCGGTCGTGGAGAGGGAGCACACGAAAGAGGACATGACCCGGGCGGTGCGCCAAATGCAGGATCACATCCTCGCGAACCTGCGCGGCAGAATCTCGGCCGACGACCTCGCGCGCGCCGCGGGCTACTCGGCCTGGCACGCGCAGCGGATTTTCAGGGAGCTGACCGGTCAGCCGCCCTTCGAATACATCCGCAGGCTGAGGCTCTCGCAGGCGGCTCTGGCGCTGCGGGACAAGCCCGCGCGGGTTCTCGACGTGGCCCTGGACTTCATGTTCGATTCGCACGAGGGATTCACCCGCTCCTTTTCGAAGGAGTTCGGCGTGAGCCCCGCGCGGTACCGCAAACAGCCGAAGCCCGTGAAGCTCTTCCTCCCCTATCCGCTTCCCCTGCGCCAAAAGCAGAACGAAGGAGAAAACCGAATGAACGACGGCACGAGCAAGACAATTTTCGTACAGGTCATCGAAAGGCCTGCCCGCAAGATCCTCCTCAAGCGGGCGAAGACGGCGCGCGAATACTTCGCTTACTGCGAGGAGGTGGGCTGCGACGTCTGGGGAGTCCTCACGAGCGTCAAGGAGGCGCTCTACGAACCGGTCGGCCTCTGGCTGCCGGCGAAACTCCGACCAGCCGGCACTTCGGAGTACGTGCAGGGCGTCGAACTGCCCCTGGACTGGAACGGGCCCGTTCCGGAAGGCTACGAGCTCGCCGAATTCGGTCCGGCCATGATGATGATCTTCCAGGGCGAGCCCTACGACGATGAGAATTTCGAGGAAGCCGTCGTCGCGGTGATGAAGAAGATCGACGGCTTCGATCCGAGCCTCTACGGCTTCGCCTGGGCGCCCGACGCGGCGCCGCGGTTCCAGCTGGCGCCGGAGGGCTGGCGCGGCTACATAGAAGCCCGCCCGGTCCGGCCCTCGGGAAATTCAAGAATCAAGTAAGCGGGCACGAGCGCGGGAGATGCGCGGGCGGCGCGTCGCATCTCCCGCGCATCTCCTGTGCTGCCCCGACACCCCGAAGCCCCAGGGGCCCATGGCGCTCCCCTAGAAAGCAATCGAAAACGAACTGAACTTGCCCGTCGGCTGTTCCCTGCTCAGGGCGACTCGATCCACCCTCGCGTAGAGGGGACCAGTCTCGAGCCAGGTCCTGAAGGCCGCCAACTCCGCTTCCCCGCCTTCGGCCCAGACCTCGACGGCATCGTCGGCCGTGTTGCGGACCCAGCCGACGATGCCGCGCTCGTTCGCCTCGCGCATCGCCGAATAGCGGAAGCCGACGCCCTGGACCTCGCCCTCGATCGTCGCGTGGAACGCTTTCACGAAAGCCCCCTTTCGGCTCCGCTTCCCTGGCGCGCGCCCCGCCGCGCGAGCTCCGCCTCGACGGCCCGGTAGAGCCGATTCTTCTCCGGCGGCGGAAAGACATCGAGCGCCGCGCCGGGCAGGAAATCGGCGGCCAGGCGCATCACTTCGACCTGGGGCGGCAGGAATTCGAGGCAGTCGGCGAGGAGTCCCGGCAGGCGCGATGGATGAAGGGGCGCGAATTCGCCCGCGGGGTAGGCCCGCTCGAGGGCCGAGCCGCGAGCGAGCCTCAGGTCGTGGAACTTGATTCCCTCGGCGCCGCAGTCGCCCACGAAGCGCACCGTGTTCAGCATCTCACGCCTGCCCTCGCCCGGCAAGCCCAGGATCACATGGGCCGCCCGACGTAGGCCGGCTTCCCCCGCGAGCGCGACGGCGGCGGCGTAAGCCCCGGCCCCATGCCCGCGATTGATGCGCGCGAGGGTGGCGTCGCAGGAACTCTGGAGGCCCAGCTCCAGCCACACTTCGAGGCCGGAGGCGGCGTAGGATGCCAGGACGGCCGCCTTTTCGGCGTCGAAGCAATCGGGGCGCGTCGAAACGACCATGCCGCGCAGCTCGCCCGGCGCTTCCCGCCCGACGAGGGCGATCGCGCGGTCGTAGACGCGCCGCAGCTCGGCCGGGGGCAGGTTCGTGCAGGAGTACGCCTGGAAATAGAGGAAGAAAAGTTTCGCGCCGTATCGCCGCCTCGCGAAGGCGACGGCGCGGCCGATCTGCTCGTCCAGGTCCTCGACGAGGCGCGCGCCCTCGTGCTGGTAAGTGGCGAGGCCGGCTTCCGGCGAGCAGAAGGCGCAGCCTCCCCTTCCCCGGCCGCCCGAGCGGTGCGGGCAGGAAAAACCCGCGTCCACACCCAGCCGCCAGACCCTGTCGCCGTGGCGCTCGGCCAGCCTGTCGGCGTGCCGGTTGAATCTCGACTCCATCGCTGCTCCGGATCGCTTGCCTTTTCCCGCCCCGGCGCTATATCGTCTTCCCTATGGCGACGGGATGGAAACGAACTCCACTGTATCTTCTCAAGGCTGCCGCCTTGCTGGCAAGCCTCCTCGCGCTCTCCTGCTCCCTCTTCGAGCGCAAGCCGGCCGTGCTCTGGACCGACACGCCGGACATGCTGATCGCCGCCGAACTCTTCAACGCCTCGCAGAAGCGCCATCTCATAGAAGTGCGCTATGTCGAGGACCTGCCCTCCGCCCTGGCGGCGCCGGCGACCATGGAAGCGAAACCTTCTCTCGTCGTCGGCGGCGGCCTGCGGGCTTCGGCGCTCTCCGACCGCTTTCTCTCCCTCGAGTACCTCTTCGGCGAACTCGTCCTCTCCAAAGGCTCCTTTTACCCGGCCCTCCTGAAGAGCGGCGTGGAAGGCAAGCGGCAGATCCTCGTCCCCGTGAGCTTCAACCTGCTTCTCCTCCTGAGCGGCAAGGACCAGCCCGAGGCGCGCGCGGCGGGCGACCCCGCCCCACCCTCGCCGGACAAGGCCGTCATCACCGTGGAGGAAATCCGGCGGCGGGCGGCCCTCTTCAGCGCGGGCTCCAAGCCCGGGGCCGAGCGCATGGGCTTTTCGCCGCGCTGGCCCGACAAGGATTTCCTCTTTCAATGGGTCCAGCTGGGCGGCGCGAATTTCGCGGAAAACGACGAGGGTAAAGGCGGCAAGGGCCAGGAAGGCGCGCCGCTCCCCCTCTCCTGGGATCAGGCCGCCCTCGACCGCGGCGTCCTCCGCCTGCGCGAGTACATCCGCGCCGCGAACGGCTCGGTCGAGGCGGAGGACGCCTTCGCCTTCCGCTATCTCTTCGCGCCCGGCTACAAGAACGTGGCCGACGGCAGGATCCTCTACGCCGCGATGGGCTCGGCGGAATACCTCACCCTGTCGCCCGCGCTGCGCTCCAAGTACGAGTATCGGTATTTCGCGGAGGGCGGCAGGCTCGCCGTGGCCGAGGATATCCGATACGCCGGCATTCCGCGCGACGCCCCCAACAAGGAATCCGCCGAACAGTTCTTCCGCTGGTTCTTCAACGCCGACCGCCAGAAGGCGATCCTCGAAAAGTCGCGCGCGCTGAGGCTGTCCGAGAGCGCCTTCGGCATCGGCGGGGGATTCTCGTCGCTGCGCGCGGTGACCGAAGAAACATTCCCCGCCTACTACGCCGACCTGGCCGGCATGGCGCCGCCCGAGCGCATGCTGCAGCCGCCGGAGGCGATGCCCCCGTCCTGGGAGCGCATAAAGAAGGATGTCGTGCTGCCCTGGCTCGACGAGACGGCCGGCAGGAACACCGCGGTGTCCCCGAGCGGCGAATTCGCCGAGCGCCTCGCGGCCTATCTCGACAAAAACCCGGACCTGCGCTGAACTTCGGCGAAGGTTCCTCAATAGCGCCCGGAGGCGAAGTCGTCGAGCACGGCGCCGAATTCGGCCACCGTGGAGCAGTGGACCGCGCGCTCGCGGAGGGCCGCGCCGCCCGGCCTGCCCTTGGTGTAGGCGCAGAGGTGCTTCCTGAATTCGACGCAGGCGGTCCGCTCTCCCATGTAGCGCACTGATCGCTCGAGGTGCCGCGCCGCGATCGCCGCCACTTCGGCCTCGCTGAAGGCGGGCGCGGGCTGGCCCTCCCACATCGCCTGCGCCTCGGCGAAGACGAAGGGGTTGCCCATGGCGCCGCGCGCGATCATGACGCCGGCGCAGCCCGTCTCGCCGAGCATGCGGAAGGCTCCCGGGGCGCTCGCCGCGTCGCCGGAGCCGAAGACGGGGACGCCCGCCGGCGCGAGCGCCTTAGCGAGCGCGGCTATGGCGCTCCAGTCGGCAGTTCCCGAATATCCCTGGGCGCGGGTGCGCGCGTGCAGGGTGACGGCGGAGGCTCCCGCCTTTACGGCCGCGTCGGCGGTCTCCAGGTAATTGATCGAGGCCTCGTCCCAGCCGAGCCTTATCTTCACGGTCATGGGGACATCGGTGGAATCGCGCATCGCGGCCACGATGCGCCCTATCAGCGCCGGGTCGCGCAGCAGCGCCGAGCCCGAGCCCGCCTTTATTATCTTGGGCACGGGACAGCCGCAGTTGAGGTCGATGACGAGGGGCTTCCACGCCGCGACGATGGCCGCCGCCCTTCCGAGCGTCTCGGGCTTGGCCCCGAAAAGCTGAATCGCATAACGCTCTTCGGACTCGTCGCGCGCGAGGAGGACTTTCGTCCTCTCGTTGCCGCGCGCCATGGCCTCGGCGCTCACCATTTCAGTGTAGCAGAGCGCGGCGCCGAGTTCCCAGCAGATCGAGCGGAAGGCGGCGTCGGAATAGCCGGCTATCGGGGCGAGAAAGAAGGGGCTGCGCAAACGAACGCCCGCCAGAGCGGGCGCCTCGCGCGAAATATCGTTGTGCGGCATCGTTTCCTTGGGCGTTCGCGGCGCGGCCGCGTTCGCGGCGCGGGTTCCGCGCCCGCCAGAATCAGGGCTCGAGCCTGAAGAACCTGCAGGCGTTCTGATAGGTGGTCTCGGCGGCCTCCTCGGGCGACACCTGGAGGATCTCCGAGAGGAACCAGACCGTCGAGGGCAGGTATTCGGGCTTGTTGCGCTTGCCGCGGTACTCGGCGGGCACCATGAAGGGCGCCTCGCTCTCGACGAGGATGCGGTCCAGCGGCAGCATGGACGCGGTCTCGTGCAGGTTCCGCGCGTTCCGGTAGGTCAGGTTGCCCGCGAAGGAGAAGTACACGTTGAGGCCGGCCTGGATGACGCGGTCGGCGTACTCGGCGTCCTCGGAGTAGCAGTGCAGGACGGCGCCGGCGGGCGGCATCCTGTCGCGCAGCACCTCGAGCACGTCCTTGCCGGCCTCGCGGTTGTGGATGATCACGGGGAGGTCGAGGCGCGCCGCCAGCTCGAGCTGGTCGATGAAGAGCTCGATCTGCGTGCGGCGGTCGCCGTATTTGTGGAAATAGTCGAGGCCGATCTCGCCTATGGCGATGACGCGGGGAAGCCTGACCGCGGCCTCGATGGTCGACTGCCAGTCCCTGCCGGGGTTCTGCACCTCAGAAGGGGATACGCCGACGGCGTGAAACACATGCTCCGCCGGTTTCAGGTTTTCGTATACCTGCTTGAAGTCGACGAGACTGTTGCAGATGCTCATTATTCTGCCGACGCCGGTCTGTTTCGCCTGCTGGCAAACCAAGAGTTGTTCGATCGGATCATCGTAAATCAGCCCGATGTGGGCGTGAGTGTCAAAATACCGCATCTGTCTTCCGTTAAAAAATGGTGGGCGCCCGTACGGGCAAATTACAATCTATCATGCGAAAGTTCTGGCGTCAATGTTTTTTTGGATTTAGGCGTCCTTCGGCGCCGGCCTCAGCGTTTCCCAGCTCCCGGTGACGCAGCTCGGGTGAGAGCCCGCGGGCTCGGAGCGCGGCGGCCAGGGCCTCCACCACCGCCACAGAGCGATGCTGGCCGCCTGTGCAGCCAATGGCCACCTTGAGGACGGCCTTCCCCTGTTCCCGGAATGACCTTTCCATGCCAAACACCATGTCGGCGAGGGATTCGGCGAATCCACCCGTCGCCGGATCCTTGAAGACATAGGCGGCGCAGGGGGCGTCCCTGCCTGTCATGTGGCAGAGGGCGGGCACATAATAGGGATTGGGCAGGAAACGCACGTCGACCACGAGGTTCGCCTCGATGCCGCCGTGCTTGAAACCGAACGACCACAGTTCCACGGCGGGAACAAGGCCGGCGATGGAGGACTCCTTCGTCATGCAGTATCTCCGAATGGTGGTTTTGCCCCTAGTCCGCCTCGCGGGAAAGGGGGATGCGCACCGTGAAGACCGAGCCGGAACCCGGCGCGCTCTCCACGGTTATCTCGCCGTTGAAAAGCGAGATGATGTCTTTAGCGATGGCGAGCCCGAGCCCGCTGCCGCCGGTCTCCGAGCCGCGCGACTTGTCGGCCCGGTAGAACCGCTCGAAAATGCGGTCGATATCCTCCGGAGCTATGCCGATGCCGTTGTCTCGTACGGCGATCCGCAGATCCCTTTCATCGGAAGCCGCCTCCACGACTACGGCGCCGCCAGCGGGGGTATATTTTATGGCATTCTCGACCAGATTCTGGACGGCGTGGAAAAACCAGGACTCATCGCCGCGGACCGAGGCGGCGCCCAGGTTCAGGCTGAGCTCGAGGGACTGTCCCTTCTTCTCGGCGAGCGGCGCGAGGGCGGCCGCGACCTGTCCGAGGACCTTGGCGACATCGATCGGCTCCGGCTCGCTGGAGAAGATGCGATTCTCCATCTTCGAGAGCATCAGCAGTTCGGAAATCAGCTTCTTGAGGCGCTCCGTCTCGATCTCGAGCATCTCCAGGCTTCGGCTGCGGTCCGCGCGGGGCAGGTCGTCGTACATCCGCAGCATCTCGATCACGCCGGAAATCAAGGTCAGCGGCGTGCGGAACTCGTGCGAGACCGTGGCCACGAAGTCCTTGCGCATGGTCTCGATCCTGTTCTTCTCGGTGACGTCCTTGACGATGGCCAGCGTTCCGATCGGCTCCCTGTCCCCGTACTTGCTCAGCACGGGGGATATGTCGATCTGAAGGGCGGCGCCGGCCTCGTTTTTTGCCTCGAAGCTGCGGCGCGCGCCGGCCGAGCGCGCCGCGGCGCATTCGTCGAGGATGCGCGACATCATTGGTTTCGCGCTCGAAGAGGCAGGACGCGCGGATGCCGAGCAGGGTCTCGGCGCTCCGGTTGAAGAGCACGATCCGCCCCTCCAGGTCGGCGAGGAAGAAGCCGTCCTCCATCGAGGAGAAAAGGGAGTTTATGTAGTTGTTCCTCTCGTTGTTGCGCTTCGTCATTTCGGCGAGCTGGGAGCGGAGGGCCTCGCACTGTCCCTTCCAGTCCGCCTCCCGCCCGGAGGCCTCCGCTTCCGTCCGGCGCGCGCCCGATGGAGCCTCTTTTCTCATGGATTCGCTTTCAGGCCGAAGCCGCGGACCGTCGCCACATAGCCTTCCGGCCGCGGAGAATCGCCCAACTGTTTCCGCAGGTTGCGCAGGTGCACGTCGAGGCTGCGCCCCTCGGCGGCGTCCGCGTCGAGGGAGAGCGCCTCCGCGAGCTCCCTGCGGGATACGACCTTTCCCCCGCGGCGGACGAGGATCGAAAGCAGCGAGAACTCGGTGGGGGAAAGGGAGATCGGCGCGCCGCCCCTTTCCACGGCAAAGCGTTCGACGTCGATGGCGAGGTCCTGGAGGCTGAGCGCGGAGCCGCCGGCCGCGACAGAGGCAGCCGCGGCGGCCCCGCCCGGCAGCGCGGCCGGCGCGGCGCGGCGCAGCACCGCCTCGATGCGGGCGAAGAGCTCGCGGAGCCCGAAGGGCTTGGTGATGTAGTCGTCGGCGCCGAGCGACAGGCCGAGCACCTTGTCGCTCTCCTCGCTCTTCGCCGTCAGGAAGATGATGGGGATCCTGCCGGTGGCCGCGTCCTGCTTGAGCATCCTGCAGGTCTCGACGCCGCTCATGCCCGGCAGCATGGAATCCAGGAGGATGAGGTCGGGCAGCTCGGC
>JAJTBU010000049.1 GCA_021286735.1 bacterium | reverse complement strand
TCGATAATCTACATATCACATAAGATGGAAGAAATCCTCCAGATATCCGACGAGGTATCCATAATGCGGGACGGCCGGCACATCGGAACCTATCCTTCCAAGGACCTGACGATGGACACGATCATCGCCAAGATGGTCGGCCGCGATCTCACGCACCGTTTCCCGCCGCGCTCGAACCAGCCCGGCGAGGTCATCCTCAAGGTCGACGCCCTCACCTCGGCGGAGACGAAGTCCTTCCGCAACGTCTCCTTCGAGCTGCACCGCGGCGAAATCCTGGGAATAGGCGGGCTCGTCGGCGCCAAGCGCACCGAGCTGGTTGAGTCGATCTTCGGCCTCAGGCCGATCGAGTCGGGCAGCATCGAACTCAACGGCGAGGGCGTAGCCATCGCCTCGCCGGAGAGCGCGATCTCCAAGCACATGGCCCTCCTGACCGAGGAGCGGCGCGCCACGGGCATCGTGCCGATGCTGTCGGTCCACGACAACACGATTCTCGCCAGCCTGTCCCGCTACATCCGCAGGAGCCGGCTGATCGACGAGAAGCGCTGTGCCACCGACGTCGCCAAGAGCATCGAGCAGCTGAGGGTCAAGACTCCCTCGCCGCGCACGCGCATCAAGGACCTCTCGGGCGGCAATCAGCAGAAGGTGCTCTTCGCGCGCTGGCTGCTCACCGAGCCCGACATCCTCATCCTCGACGAGCCGACGCGCGGCATCGACGTCGGCGCCAAGTACGAGATTTACACGATCATCGCCGACCTCGCCGCCAAGGGCAAGAGCATCATCATGATCTCATCGGAGATGCCCGAGCTTATCGGCATGTCCGACAGGATCATGGTCATGTGCGACGGCAGGCTCACCGGCATTCTCGACGGCAAGACGGCCACCCAGGAAACCATCATGCGCCTCGCCGCGCAGTTCATGTGAGGAGAAAAAAATGGCAGAAACGAAACCCGCTGACGACTTTCAAAACCGGAGCCTCGCGCGGCAGAAGGCGATAAAGGACTTTTCGATAAAGTACGCGATTTACCTGGTCTTCATGGCCCTGGTGATCGCCATCACCATCAAGGAGCCTTCGTTCCTCTCCATCCAGAACTTCAGGAACATCCTCTCCATGTCGGCGACCAGGATCATCATCGCCATGGGCATAGGCGGCATCCTCCTGACCGGAGGCACCGACCTTTCCGCCGGCCGCCAGGTCGGCCTCGCGGCGGTCGTCTCCGCCTCGCTGCTGCAGTTCATGGATTACCCCCGGCGCATGTATCCCATGATGCCCGAGCTGCCGCCCTGGCTGCCCATCGTCATCACCATCGCGGTCTGCGCCCTAGTCGGACTCCTCAACGGCGTGATCATCGCCTACCTCAAGGTGCCGCCCTTCATCACCACGCTGGGCACCATGGTCGCCGCCTACGGCGTCACCTCGATCTATTTCGACCGTCCCCCCTACGGCGCCCAGCCCATCGGCGGCCTCCGCAAGGATCTCACCACCCTCGGCTCGGGCTACATAGGCTTCGACGGCACCTACTCCATACCCTACATCGTCATCATCGCCGTCGTGGTGGCGGCGATCATCTGGGTGCTGCACAACAAGACGCGCTTCGGCAAGAACATCTACGCCATCGGCGGCAACCCGGAGGCGGCCAAGGTTTCGGGCGTCCCCGTGGCGAAAAACCTCATCATCGTCTACACGATCGCCGGCGCGCTCTACGGCCTGGCGGGCATGCTCGAGGCGGCCAGGACGGGCGGCGCCACGAACAACTACGGCAACGGCTACGAGCTGGACGCGATCGCGGCCTGCGTCGTCGGCGGCGTCTCCGTGGCGGGCGGCATCGGCACGGTGCCGGGCATGATCGTGGGCGTGCTGATCTTCAGCATCATCTCCTACGGGCTCACCTTCATCAACATAAATCCCTACTGGCAGCAGATCATCAAGGGCGCCATCATCGTGTCGGCGGTGGCCCTCGACATCAGAAAGTACCTGGCCAAGCGGTAGACGATGAACAAGTACGATGTCCTGATCGTCGGCACCGGGCCGGCGGGTCTCGGCGCGGCCTTCGGCCTCCTGGAGAAGAAACCGGATCTCTCCATCCTCGTCATCGACAAAAACGAGGTGTCCTCGGGCGGCCTGCGCAACGACTGCAAGATGAACTTCTCCTGGCCCATCGGTTTTCCCGAGGTCTGCTGGGACGCGGGGACGGCGGAGCGCTACCTGAGGCGCGTCGAGGATTTCCTCCTGCCGGCGATCATGGAAAAGAAGAATGTCGGCGTCTATTTCCACCGCGCCGAAAAGCTCGGCGTCAAGCTCCTCGAGATCCGCCAGTCCCACCTGGGGACGGACGGCGGCCTCGAGCTGATCAAGACACTCGTCGCGCGTCTCAGGGCCGCGGGTGTCGAGATATCCCTGGGCGAGAAGATGCTGCGCTACGACGCCGCTGGCAAGACGGTGGTCACCGACAAGCGCGAGGTCGCCTGCGGCAACCTGGTCGTCGCGCCCGGACGCGGCGGCTTCGCCTTTCTCCAGGACCTGATGAACGCCTCGGGCATTCCCTACCGCGACAACGTGGTGGACATCGGCGTGCGCGTGGAGACCAAGGAAGAGCGCTACCCGATCGTGCGCGACTACTACGACCCGAAGTTCCTCTTCCCCAAGAAGACGCGCACCTTCTGCACCAACTCGCGCTCGGCCTACGTCGTCCAGGAAAAGTACGGCGACCAGGCATCGGGCGTCTGGTCTTCGGTGAACGGGCACGCCTGGTCCTCGTCGCGGCCCGAGAACGGCCTCACGAACTTCGCCATCCTCAAGAGCGTGACCGCGCCCCTCGCCTCGGGACAGGCCTACGCCCGCATGCTGGGCATGCAGGCCGCCCTGCTCGGCGGCGGCAGGCCGATCATGCAGCGCGTGGGCGATTTCCGGCTCGGAAAGCGCTCCTTCGCCGAATCTTTTTCGGGCGACCTCTACGACTTCGAGCCGACCCTGCCCTCCTGCACGCCGGGCGACATCGGCCTCTCGGCGCCGGCGAAGATACTCAACGCGCTGTGGAACGCGATGAAGCTGCTCGATTCGATCGTGCCCGGACTCCTGCACCCGAGCACCATCATGTACTATCCCGAGATCAAGCTGTACGCCAACCGCCCCGCTTTCCTGGATGGGCACTTCCGGGCGGGCGAGGGGCTCTACCTCGTTGGCGACGGCGCGGGCACCAGCAGGGGAATCACCGCGGCATGGGCGTCGGGCCTCCGCGCCGCGGATGGGATACTGGAGAGCCTGTAACTCACAGAGGAACAATCATGGACAACCGAAGCGCTTCATTGAAGAAGGCGAGCTGGATCGCCCTCTTCGGCAACACCTTCCTCGCGGCGGCGAAGATCGCCGTGGGAACCCTGGCGGGGAGCCTCGCCGTGCTCTCGGACGGCATAGACTCGGCGACCGACGTCCTCATCGCCGGCATGACCCTCTTCGCCACCAAGGTGTCCTCCAAGCCGGGGGACCGCGAGCACCCCTACGGGCACGGCAGGATAGAGACCATCGCCACCGCCGTGATCTCCTTCGTCGTCTTCTTCGCGGGCTCGCAGGTCCTGCTCAGCTCGATCAAGAGCATCGCGGGAGGAGAGCCCGGCGTCATGCCCTCGCCGATCGCGCTCTGGGTCACCGCCCTCTCGATAGCGGGAAAGCTCGCCCTGGCATGGTCGCAGTTCCACTACGGCAAGAAGAGCAATTCGCCGATGCTGATCGCCAACGGCAAGAACATGTCCGGCGACGTGGTCACCTCGGCGGCCGTCCTGGTCGGCCTGGGACTCACCTACCTCACGGGCGTCCCCATCATGGACAAGATCCTCGCGGGCCTGGTGGCGCTCTGGATCATCAAGAACGCCGTCGGCATCTTTATGGAAGCCAACACCGAGCTGATGGACGGCACGAAGGGCGGCGGGCCCTACCCCGCCCTCTTCGAGGCCATCGCGAGGGTGCCCGCCGCGGGCAATCCCCACCGCGTGCGCATGCGCCGCATCGGTTCCATGCTCGTGGTGGACCTCGACATCGAGGTGGCGCCCGAGATGAGCGTCCGCGCCGCCCACGCGATCGCCGTCCGCGTCGAGGACGCGATCAAGGACGCGATCCCCGAGATCTACGACGTGATCGTGCATATAGAGCCGCACGGCAACGTCGAGGACGAGCGCTACGGCCTGACCGCCGCGGAGGCGGAGGCGGAGTTCGACGAATAGCGTCTCGGCGCGCGCGCCCGGCGCCGCAATGCACTTTTCGTAACATACGTTACATCACCTTCCTCCGCGATATCGTATACTTATGGCATCGCAGGAGGAAAGCATGGCTGATTACGTCGCGATCGATCCGGAACGGCAGGTAAGACTCAAGGAAATCATAGGCAGGCTGCACGCCGGGCGTCCGGTGGGCGAGGTCAAGCGCGAATTCGCGAAACTCATCCAGGGAGTGAGCGCGGCCGAGATCGCGGCCATGGAGCAATCGCTGATCGAGGGCGGCATGCCCGTCGAGGAAGTCCAGCGGCTCTGCGAGGTGCATGTCCAGGTTTTCGAAGCCTCGCTCGCCAAGGGCGGGACGCCGACCGGCATGGCGGGACACCCCATCCACAGCATGATCGAGGAGAACAAGCTCGCGAAGCGGAAGGCTTCCGCGCTCAAGACCGCGGCGAGGCACTGGGCCTGGAGGGTGGGAACGCAAGAGGATGCCGCGGCCGCCCTCGAGGATCTTTCGGCGATCGTCATCCACTACACCAGAAAGGAAAACCAGCTCTTCCCCTATCTGGAGAAGCAGGGCTTCACGGGGCCCTCGCGCGTGATGTGGAGCAAGCACGACGAGATCAGGGCGCTGATCAAGGACGCTCGGGACGCTCTCGGCGGCGAGCCCCGGGCCTTCGGGCGCATCGCCGGGAGCTTGGCCTCGAAAGTCCAGAAAATGATCTTCATGGAGGAGCACATCCTGATCCCCGAGGCGCGCAGGCGGCTTTCGGAGCGCGAGTGGGCCGAGATCAGGCAGGGCGAGGAGGCGATCGGCTTCGCCTGGATCAAGCCCGCCTCGCTCTACGACGCGGGCATCGTCCTCGCGTCGGCGCCGGCGGCCAGACCAGCGGCGCCGGTGGCAGAGACGGCCGCGACGCGCGCCGAGGCGGCCGTTTCTACGGCGCCGGCGTACGCGCAGGCCGCGGCAGCGCCTTCCGCGGAGGCGGCCGAGCTGCTCGACCTCGCGACGGGACGACTTCCGAAGAGCCTGCTCGACATAGCCCTGCGGACCATGCCCGTCGACATCAGCATCATCGACGAGCACGACAAGGTGCTGTATTACTCGGATTCGCCGCACAGGCTCTTTCCGCGCAGCCCGGCCGCGATCGGGCGCGACGTCCACAACTGCCACCCGCAGAAGTCGGTGGCGACGGTCGAAAAGATCCTGCAGGCTTTCAGGAACAAGGAAAAGAACAGGGCGCGGTTCTGGATCGAGATGGGCGGCCGTTTTATCCTGATCGAATACCACGCGCTCTACGACGCCGCGGGCGCCTACAGGGGCACGCTCGAGGTGAGCCAGGACCTCACCGAGCTGAGGGCCCTCGAAGGCCAGCGCCGCCTCCTCGATTGGAACTGAGGCGGCGACCGATAGCGGCCTAGTGGTGCGGCTGAGGGCCGCGGCGAGGGCGCCAGGAGAGGATCTCCTGGCGCCCTTTCTTTAGTCCCCGCCGGAATGCGGGCGCGGCTAGGCCATTCCGTCGCCTCTAGAAGAGGAAGGGAGCCCGTGCGTCGGGATTCTTGCCGAAGCAGGTGATTTCGTCGATTTTCTTGATGACCGGCCCCTGGAGGAGGGTGAAGAGCGCCCGTTCGATGCCCATGCCGCCACCGAAGGTCTGTGGGAAGAGAGAACTCCCGTCTGCCCCGCGCGCCGCCACCGCGGCCAGGAAGGGGCCGTAGCCGTCGAGCGCTTCCATGTTCTCGATGTTCCCCCGTCCGTCGAAGCGGGGCGCCTGGGAAAGAATGCCGTTCTGGAGCAGCCTGGCGATGATCGCCGGGTAGAACCATTCCCTCAGGCCGCCCGACAGCACTTCAAATGCTTCGCCGAAGGTTCCGTCCAGATATTTCGCCGCGGCGCAGAGATCGTAGTTGTAGACCTGCCTGGAACCGATGGTCGAAGCCGCGGGCACGGATCCGTCGCGCTTCAGGAAGGGATACACGAGATCGTAGTTCTCGCGCAGGAGCCCGAGGACCCAGAAGAACTGCGTGCCCGCCTTCTCGCCCAGCCTCGCCTCCAGCCCCTCGTCCTCGCCCGCCTCGTCCTTGTAGAAGCGGGGAAAGGGCTTCTGCGGGACCTCGAGGGTGACGCCCAGGGCCGCGAGCTGTTCGGGACACTGGGTCTTCATCCGCCGGACCGTGTGGACCACGAGGTCCTCGAAGAAATCCAGCGCCTCGTCGCGCAGCTTCTCGAGAAGGCCGGCGACCTTCTCGGGCTCGTCGAAGTACTCGTCGTCGCCGATCGTCAGGCGCCGCTTCGCCTCGATGTCCATCTGCGAGAAGTCGATCAGATATTTGCGTTTCCTGGCCTCCTCCTCGTGCGGGAGTTCGAGTCTGATGTTGGGCGAGTCGATGTAGATGCCCGCGACGCCGGGGTTCACGCAGGCCAGGAATTTCGAATAGATCATTGAGTGGGTGGTGCGGTAGGGCACGCCCTGGTACCCGATCATCGGCACATGCTCCACGTCGTGGCAGAGGGGATCGGTCACCGGCGAGAGGGATACCCTGTCGATGTTCGCCAAGCCGCGCCCCGCCAGGAATTCCTGCATTCCGAGCGTCATCTGGGTCCTGATCGCCAAGGCGTCCGCGAGCGCGCCGCCCCGCCACTTCCCGAGGTAGCGGTCGCCGAGGTCGGAGGCGAAGGATTGACCTTTCGCCTTCAGGCTCTCCTGCCAGGAAGCCAGAACCCCGCCGATGGACGCGGCCGAATCGGATGCTGCATATTCATACGTGCTCTTGATGGTCTTCATAACTATTCCTCACAGTTCCAAGGCTTGCCGGCCTCAAGGCCGGTTTCCGGCGCGCCGCCGCCCGCGGCGGCGCTGACTCCTCGCCCGCGCGATAGTCCGGAACGATCGCGGGGTCTACCGGGACAAGCCCCCGTTACCCGCGAGGATATGGCCGCCATGCAGCATCCTCTGCCTCCTTTTTGCCAAAAAAAAGGACCGGCCCCTCAAAGGGCCGGTCCCAGGATTGGCGAGTTTGACTTCTATGCGCGCGACGCCGGCACCGCCGCGGCAGTCCGGATATTATTGTTGAGGAGATTAACGTTGTTGGCGTTCCGCTTCATAGATACGCCGACGATACAGGGAAGCGAGGGTCGTGTCAAGCATAATTATGCGCGGCCATGCGCGATTTTTGCGAAAACGCCGTCCCCGCCTGGACCGATATCGACTTCGCAGGGTCGGGGGACGCCGCGGGAGCGATGCCGCTCGATATCCAGGAAGCCGGGGCTCTCCACCTCGCGCAGGGGATGGGACAGCTTGACTCGGCTGCGCTCCCCCTCCGCGAAGGCCCGCGACCAGGCCCCGTAATAGCGCACGAGGTCGAGGGCCGCGGCCAGCCAGCGGTCCACGCCGCGCGCCTTATAGAGCTGGCCGAGGTATTCGATCTGAAGGCTCTCAATCGCGGCGTGCCGAAGGCTCCCCGCTCCGATGGCGCGCGCGTCGATGAACTCGGCGAAGCCAGCCAGGAAGGCCGCGGGAGCCATCCGCAGAGGACGCAGCGCCGACAGGAACCAGGGCACCGCCCGGCCCGCCGTGTAGAAGAGGCCGCAGGCGCGGGCCAGGCGCGCCGCCGAGGCCATGTCGGCTTCCCCGAAGGAGGCGTGGCGCTTCAGAAGATAGGGCGGCTCCTCGTCGGCGACGAGGCCGAGCGCCTCCCGGCGCTCGGCCAGCTCCGTGCCCGGCAGCACCGCCAGCGGAAATATGTCCAGGTGGTTCGGCGCCAGCGAAAGCGCGTAGTCGAGGCTTTCCCTGAAGCCCGCGAGGGTATCGCCCGGCAGGCCGTAGATCAGGTCGAGGCCGAAGACCGCGCCCGCCGCGTTGAGCAGCCCCACCTTGGCGGCGAACTTTTTCCTGTCCATGTCGCGGTTTATCGCGGCGAGGACCTCGGGCCTGACGCTCTGCAGGCCGATTTGGAGGGAGCAGGGCATGGAGGCGAAGGCCTCCGCCTGGGGCCGATCGAGGAGTTCGGCGCGGATTTCGAAGTTCCAGGCGATGCCGCCGCCCTTATCCGCGAACCTGCGCAGCAGGGCGAGGGCCCTGGCCGGCTGGACGTTGAAGGTGGGGTCGAGGACGAATATCTCGCCGACGCCGCGCTCGACGAAGAGGGCGAGCTCGCGCTCCAGGCGTTCGTCGGGAAGCCTGCGGACGCCCGACGATCCGCGGCCCTCGTAGCAATAGGCGCAGCGGAAGGGGCAGCCGCGCGTCAGTTCCCAGGCCACCTGGCCGCCCGCGCGCGGCTCGAGGAGCCCGGCGAGCCAGGGCGAGGCGAGGGTCGCCGGGGCCGCCGCCTTTCCGCGCAGGAAAACGGCGGGATTCGCGGTGCCGCGGGCGTGCGCCTGCCCTCCGCCGGTAGCGGCATCGCGGACCCAGGCGACGAGGCTTTCCTCGGCTTCTCCGAGGAAGACGGCGTCGAAAACATGCGGAGCTTCGCGCGCCGCGGCGGCCAGCCTCTCCGCATCGGGGCCTCCCGCTATCAGAAGGAGCTTCGGATAGGCCGCCCGCAGCCTCGCGGCGAGTTCGATCGAGGCGGTCGAATTCCAGCAGTAGAGGGAAAAGCCCACCAAACTGGGCGAGGAAGCGAGGATTTTTCCTTCCAGCGCCTCATGCGGCTCGTCCACGCCTGCCGCCAGGATCTTCATATCGCCCCGGCGGACAAGATCGGCCTGGACCAAGGCCGCGGCGGCGGTGGCCGCGCCCAGCGGCAGGACTTCCCTGTCCTCGGCCGTGCGCAGGCTCACGAAGACCGCGCGAAGAGCATGCTCGTTCATCAGGGCACCAGGGTACCATGGACGGGCCCCGCTCCTCAACATTCCGGCGCCTTGACTGCTTTTCCGCATCAGTGGTACGTTCGCAGCCATGGACCGCAAAACGAGCAAGCTCACCTACGCCGTTCTCTCCTGTCTTTTCGCCGCCCTCATCACGATCGGAGCCTTTATCGCCCTTCCGATTCCCGGAAGCCCCGTGCCCATCGTCCTCCAGAATATGTTCATCATGCTCGCGGCCCTGGTTCTCGGCCCCTGGTGGGGGCTCGCCGCGACCATCATCTATCTCTGCTTCGGCATCCTCGGCATGCCGGTCTTCTCCGGCGGCTCAAGCGGAATCGCGGCGCTGGTCGGGCCGACCGGCGGCTACCTCGTCGGCTACCTGCCCGCGGCGATCGTGATCGGCGCGATCTCGCGCAAGGGCGGCAGCAGGCTCTGGGTGAACCTCCTCGCCTGCCTGGTCGGCGAAATCTTCGTGTACGCCTTCGGCCTTCTCAGACTCAAAGCGGTGCTCGACGCGTCCTGGACGAAGACGATCGCGGCGGGCCTCCTCCCCTTCATCGTCGTGGACATCCTAAAGCTCATCGCCGCCTCCCTGCTCGCGCCCCGGCTCTCCGAGACCGTGAGCCGCCTCATCGGCGCGGAATCCGATGCCTGAGCTTTTCCGGGCGAGAGGCCTCGGCCACGCCTTCCGCGACGGCGCCGCGGGCCTCGCCGACATCGACTTCTCCCTCGATGACGGCGAATTCGTCCTGGTGGCGGGACGGAACGGCTCGGGCAAAACCCTCCTCGCCCGTCACCTCGTCGGGCTCTCCGCGCCGACGTCGGGGGAGCTCCTTTTCCGCGGCGAGCGCCTCGGAAAGGACAAGAGGGCGCTGCGCTCCGCCGTCGGCTACGTCTTCCAGGACACCGACGCGCAGATCCTCGGCCAGACCGTCGCCGAGGACGTCGCCTTCGGCCCGGCCAACCTCGGCCTTCCCCCTGACGAGATCGAGCGCAGGACTCTGGAGGCGCTCCGCACCGCCCGACTGGAGGACTCCGGGAGCCGGAGGCCGGAGACGCTCTCCGGCGGCGAAAAGCGCCGGCTCGCGATCGCGGGCGTCCTCGCGGCGGAGCCCGACTGCCTAATCCTCGACGAACCCTTCGCCAACCTCGACCTCGAGTCGATCCAGGACATAGCGCGCCTCTGCGCCGAACTCAAGGCGCGGGGAACGACCCTCATCGTCGTGACGCACGAGCTGGAAAAAATCTTTCCGCTGGCCGACCGGCTCATCGTGCTGGACCATGGCCGGCTCTGTTTTGATGGCGCGCCGTCGGCGCCCGAGCCGGAATTCTTCGCCGGGCACGGCCTCGCCTGCCCTTACGAAGGCTTCTTTCCCTGGGCCTTCCGGCGCGCCCCATGAACCCCTTCGCCTACGAGCCCCTGGACAGTCCCCTCGCCCGGCTCGACGCGCCGTCGAAGGCCTTTTTCCTGATCTGCGCCTCGACGGCGGCCATGCGCTTCAGCCTGCCGGCCCTCATCGCGCTCCTCTGCGCGGGGATATTCCTCCTCGCCGGCCTCCGGATCGGAGTCGCAGGCATGGGAAGGCCGGCGCTCGCCCTCGGCGTCCTCGTCGCCTTTTCGGCCCTCGTCCGCGGAATGCTGCCGGGCGACGGCAGGATATTCGCCGCCGAAACCCTGGGCGCCTCGGCGCTCTACGCGGCCCGCCTCGCGGCGGTGTTCGTCTTCGCGCGGCTCTATTACGCGAGCACGAAGGCCGCGGAACTCGGCGACTACCTGAGCCTGGCGGCCAGAAGGCTGCGATCCTGGTTCGGCGGGGGGAGGCGGGCCGGGGCCGATTCACCGCCCGCGGACTCGCCCGCCGCCGACCCCGGCATGATGCTGTCGCTGTCCCTC
>JAJTBU010000415.1 GCA_021286735.1 bacterium | reverse complement strand
GCGGAGGCGGCCTCCTATCTCGAGCTGAGCGAGCGCTCGAAGGAAGAGCGGGGGCCCTCCGACCGCAGGGAACCGGCGCCGCAAGGCTCCCCGTCGTGGAAGGGTTTCAGCGTCCGCAACGCCGCGGGATTGAGGTTCGAGAGACGCGCCCCCGCGGGCGAATAGGAGGAATCATGAACGGCAGCTTCAAGGAAGTCCCGCGGATCAGGTTCGCCCACCTGCCGACACCGATCGAGGAGCTGGGCCGCCTGTCGGACGCGCTCGGCGGCCCCCGCGTCTTCGTCAAGCGCGACGACGGAACGGGCCTGGCGCTGGGCGGCAACAAGACGCGCAAGCTCGAATTCCTCATCGCCGACGCCATCGAGAAGGGCGCCGACACCATCGTCACGGCGGGCGCCGCGCAGTCGAACCATTGCCGACAGACAGCGGCGGCGGCCGCGAAGTTCGGCCTCGGCTGCGTCCTGGTGCTGAACGGCCACAAGCCAGACGGCGCGAGCGCGAACCTCCTCCTCGACAGCCTCCTCGGCGCGAAAATCGTGTGGGTGGAGCGCCGCGAGGACAGGGAGCGCGTCCAGGGCGAACTCTGCGCGGAACTCTCGACATCCGGCAAGACGCCCTACTTCATGCCCTACGGCGGCTCGACGCCCATAGGGACGCTCGGCTACGCCTTCGCCGTCGAGGAGGCCATGAAACAGGGACTGGACGCCGACTGGTACGTGTTCGGCACCTCGTCGGGCGGCACCCACGCCGGGCTCGTCCTGGGGGCGCGCCTCTTCGGATTCCGGGGCAAGGTTCTGGGCATCAGCATCGACGAATCGGAGGAATGGCTCAAGGCGCGCATTTCCGCGCTCGCCTCGGAGGCCTCGGAGCTCCTCGGCCCTCGCGTCGAAGTGCGGCCGGAGGAGATACTGGCGAACGACGCCTACTGCCGCGCCGGCTACGGCGTCCTCACCGATGCCGAGATCGAGGCGGTCGGGCTCTTCGCGCGCACGGAGGGCCTCCTCCTCGACCCGGTCTACACCGGGAGGGCGGCCGCCGGGCTCATCGATCTCGCAAGAAAAGGCTTTTTCAAAAAAAGCGAGACGGTGCTGTTCTGGAACACGGGCGGCCAGCCGGCGCTCTTCGCCGAAAAGTATCAGCCCTATTTGGCCTAGGCGATCGGCGCAAACAACCGAACCTCCCGCGTTCCGCCTATCGCAGCGAGACCGCGCAGCGATTCCGGCCCGAGCGCTTCGCCTCGTAGAGCGCCGCGTCAGCGCGGGCTATGGCCGACTCGAGCGTGTCGCCGGCGACGGCCCGCGTGACGCCCACGGATACCGTCACGGCGATAACCCCGAAGTTTTCCGTCGGAAGCCCGCTTGCGCCCACGACGAACCTGATCCTCTCCGCCACGTCGGGAAGCTTATCCTCGGAGATGTTGGCGCAGATGAGGACGAACTCCTCGCCGCCCCAGCGCGCCGCGGCGTCCAGTGGCCTGACCGAGGAACTCAGCGACGAAGCCACCATCTTGAGCACATCGTCGCCGATCGAGTGGCCGTAAGTGTCGTTCACGCGCTTGAAGTGGTCGATGTCGATCATGAAGAGGCCGAAGCCACCCTGCCCC